>CAZACO010000057.1:0-12068 GCA_964483185.1 uncultured Desulfobacteraceae bacterium | reverse complement strand
TCGATAAAATCTTTAAAAGCCAAAAAGTGAAAGTTACTTCCGGAACCCTTGCTAATAACTTCGTCATAATATTTATCCTCTTATTGGAATTGATACGATGCTTCTCCATTGTTCATTTTGACATCATTTGTTCATAACACCACCTCCCGTTGTCAGGTTATCAGGCTATTCCAGCGGCAATCCGCAAGACAGGCAACACCTTGCGCGTGTCGTTTGGGTAGCACTATAAACCACCATCATGAAGAGAGCATGAAGTTGAAGATCGTGAGTCGACTTTTTTCTGATTTTTTATCGACTTACAAGGAGAGCGCAACGACAGGACACAAAACATTCAGAGGATATGGCCTCAGAGATACCTTTTCAGCGATCTTTCAAAACTTCGTAGATTTCTTCGAACCGGGCTGAGTTTTCTTTGAAGGCATCAAGTACCTTTGTTGGGCGGTTTGTGTTATATCCTCATATAACTCCGGGTATAATTTCCTGGCACAATCAGGACAAATGCCATGAGAAAACTGTGCAAGAGAATGTCGTGTTATATATCGTTCCATTTGTTCGTACTGATCTTCTGCGGTCTTAATTTTCTTGCAATTGGCACAAATAAATATGAATCCCTCTAAAATCCTAATCCGCCTATACCATTTCATGAACAATACAATCTGGATTGCCATTACTGTGATAAAGATGGATAGTTCAATCCAAATTTCATTGAGTCTTTGTGAATATGACGTGCGGGCATCGCCGAAAACATAATGAGGAATATCTATAATCTCATTGCCCAATGTTAAAGACATAAGGAGAAGAATAACAGAAACTTGAGAAATAATTAACATACGTAATGTCGTGTTTTTCATATCAAAGTCCTTCCAGAATCTCGATTCTGTCGCCCAACAGATGCAGATTTTCGATTCTGATCATCGAATAAGCCTCACATTACAAAATCACCAACCACGCCCGTAGGACGTGGTATGATGAAGCCCCCTCGAAGGGGGCAAAAAATCTTACTTGACACGTGAATATTTTGAAGAAATAGGTCGTGGTCTTTCTGCAACCCTTTTTTTGAAGGCCACTTGAACATTAATCGGCTCATTAGCCACGCCAAATTCAGGCTCCACAGTCCCTGTTCCACTCGCTTGAAAAGACGGACTATTTCGGCGTTTTCTACCTAAATGTTTGTGGGGCAAAGCCATCTCGCCGTATAGGTGGAACCTTTAGGGTCACACGGGCATAGCCCGTGGTTTAATTAAAGGCAAATTAATGCGGCGTATGAGCCCCGGGTCAACGCGCTCGCGATGGCAATCAGCATGCCCCGCCCACCTTCAAAATGCCGTGTTCGGGGCGCCTTGGACTCATTAGTCATTACGATCACGATCGCCATTATTTTCACCATCCTCGTGATCTTCGTCATCCGCCTTGTCCTGCCGCATGGCCAGGATTTTTCCGGACCCGGCGTCCACCTTCACATCCACGATGGTCTTGTCGGCGGTGACCAACTCGATGCCATAGACCAGAAAGCCGTTTCCGTCTTCGAGGTCGGTCTTCAAGACCTGGCCATGAACCGCAGCCAGCGCTTTCTCAACGGCCTGATCCCGCGTGATCTTGGCCAAAGCGGGGAAATTCGCTTCAACCTGATTTTCGATCCGGATGGTTCCATCACGGACCTCCCTGTCATCCGATTTAGCAAAACTTGTTCCGGCAACGGCAAGCCCGATGACCAGGACACCGCTTCCAATAATGTTGATCCATTTTTTCTTCATGACGCTATCTCCTCTTATTAGTTAGATTGTCAGACTATTCCGATGCCGATTGGAAAGGCAACCAACGCTTTGCCATACCGTTTGGCAGCACTATAAACATCCATCATGAAGAAAGCATGAACCTGAGGGTCCTGAATTTATTTTGTTCGGAATTTTTTCTCGAGTTACAGAGGAAATAGAAGAAATTGGTGTCAGATCTCGGCGGGCTTTTACTCAAATGATTTCATTAGCATAATTTGGACGAATAGGGGTTCACCGGGTTGGCAGGTGCCTCATGTTGGAATGACTATCTCTGTAGTAAATTGAAGTGAAGATAAGGAACAGCATCTCAAGTTGATTGACGACAGATTTAATAAACACCTCGTTATCACTGGAAAGCCTCACCTTTGGAATGATGCAGAATGTCTTGATGTAGAAGTTTTCGTGTCCCGATTCCACGACCGTCAGACCCTTTAGTTTCTCCCTTGAGACGAGAGCCCTGTTGCTGATTTTGTGCCGGGGGAGCACCGAGTTACCACGTGTTTCACTGTATTCCCCCAGGCTATCCAGGCTCTCAGTATCAATTATCCTGAAGAGCACCCATCCAGCGTTTACCATACTAAGGGTCCTATCTGCCAGGAACTGCAGAATGTGACCAAAATCCTTTTTGTTTTCGGGGAACTTTCGTACGTCCGAAAAGACTGACTTGATTTCCTTTATCTGTATATTTACGGTTCCGATGTATTGAAATGCCTCGGTAAGCCGGTTTTCCAAAGCTCCTTTGTCCTTCGTCAATCTATTTATTTTTTTAAGATTGCTCTCGGCTTCCTTCCGGTATAAAGACAGCACAGCATACCCCACTGTAAAAAGCAATATAATAACAGCAACTTCAACGAGTTGCTCCTCAAAAACTGTAAAACCTGAGTGGATAATAAAAGGTATAAAAACGATGAGCAGGAAAATGGCAACCAAAATCAGAAGGTATGTTCGTTCGAGGAGCCTAATGTTTTTATTCATACTCCGGACCCCCTGGGCCAAGCTACTCTTTTTCCAGGTCTTCCTGGATCTGCGCAACGGTTTTCCTGAATCTCGCCCAGTCAATTTCCAACTGTTCCAGTTCTCTGTGATCCACACAAGATTTGTCAAGATCCTCTCTCACCATTTTCAGGTCTTCAAAGAGGCTATTCAGGTTCTTAAAGGCCTGATGAAGATCGCCCTTTATCCCATTGTTTCGCTTCACCTGACTCAAAGAGAAGCAATCGCTCATCACCAGGCTCACATCAGACTCCAGCTTTTTGACGCCCCCAAGAATATCGAACAGATCCTCATACTCCCGATCTCTGATCCATGCGGCATGATCCTTTTCCAGCAGGTCCAGACCTTGTTTCACCTTTCCAGTATCATCGATAAGTCTCCTCACATCCTTCTCCAAAACAAACTCCATAATAGGTCTCCTTTCATGTAATTTATAGGTTGAGGGGGATATCTACTCTGTTACACGCTCATTCCTCCATTAACACATAACCCTTACGGGAAGCTTTCGCAGAGATTACGATTTGGTAATGTTTCTTGAAAACCATTGGCCTCCTTGAAAACCTGGAACGTATTTTGCTCCAATATCCCCATTGTCAATTTATCGCTTGATTCATGCCATGGGAGTTCTATCGCCAAAAAACTGCGTTTTCTCCCCAGGTGGAGCAGCCTCGAAGGCTTCATCCGGATTCTTTGTCTTCAAGATTTTCAAAAAGGCGGGTAACACAACCAACACCAGGGGCAATTGAATGATCAATCCGGAGATAATGGCAATGGCCAGCGGCTTTTGCATGGCTGAACCCTGTCCGATGCCCATGGCAAGGGGCAGCAATGCCAGGATAGCGGCCGCGGTCGTCATGGCGATGGGCCGCATACGGTTTTTTCCCGCCAAAATCAGCACCCCATTCTTGTCGTGATCGGCCGGCACAGTCCTGTATTCCGAGAAAAAGAAAATGCCCACTTCCGTTACGATACCCACGATCAAGGTCATCCCCATCATGGAGGAGATGTTGATCTCGGTCCCGGTTAAATAAAGACCGATAAAAACCGCCGTAAAGGCGAGGAGTGTCGTAGCGACCATGGCGATGCCCACGCGGAAACTTTCATAGAGAAAAAGCAGCAGTAAGAATACCAGGATAACGGCGGAAATGAATACCGCCATGAGACCGGTGAAGGCGATCTGCTGCTGTGCATAAAGGCCTCCCAGAGAATAATAAACCTCTTTTGGCAGTAAGCCCGGCCGTTTCAGTGCGGACTTGATATCCCGGATAACCGACCCCATATCGCGACCGGTGATGCGCCCGGTTACCGCAATCATCCGTTTGAGGTCGTCCCGCATGATCTCGGGTTGCCCGGTAATGGTCCTGAGCGTTGCAATACGCTTGAGTGGAAAGAGATGGCCGTCCGGGGCACGAAGGCGAAGATCCCGCAGATCCCGGGTGGTTTTACGGGCGCCGGCCGGGATCCACACGCGCACGCCGACCATTTTGGGACCTCTCCGGATGTAGGTGGTGACCACGCCGGACAAAAGGTCGGTCAACATACGTGTTACACTATCTGGATCTACCCCCTCCAGAGAGGCCTTGTCCCGGTTTACCCGAATATCCAGGGCGTCACCGATCAAGACAATGCCATCCTTGACATCCACCACACCGGGGATTTTGCGGATTGCCCCGGCAACCTCAGGCCCGAGCCGCATCAGGAGGCTGCTGTCATCGGAATAGAGTTTAATCTCGATGGGCTGAGGCACAGCGGTCAAATCCCCGATAACATCTTCCATCAACTGGGCCATCTCGATCTCTAGACCGGGAACTGAGTGTTCAACCTGTCTGCGCACATCATCCATAATGGCCTCTATGGGCCGACGGGGAGGGGGCTTGAGGCGCACAAAAAAGTCACCCTGGTTTGCTTCGGTAAAAGTTCCGCCCAGGGAAAGGCCCGTGCGGCGTGAATAGGTTTGCACCTCGGGCGTTTTCCGCAAAATGGTTTCCACCTGCCGGAGAAGCCGGTCTGTTTCCGTGAGCGAGGTGCCGGGTTGAGAACGATAGTCCAGGATAAAGCCGCCTTCGTCCATCCTGGGCATGAATCCCGAGCCCAGGTTTTTGTATGAAAACCAGCCGGCAACGAGCAGCGGGAGCAGGAGGAGGATCACAATCCCGGGACGGGCCAGGACGATCTTCATGAGCCTTTCGTAGGTTCGATGGAAAAAGCCGATCAAAACGCCCCCTTCTGCCTGGCCCGCATCTTTTTCACCCAGCAAGTGATCCGCAAGGAGTGGCACGGCCAACCATGCCACAAAAAAGGAGATCAGGAGTCCGGAAGCCATGGTCAGGGAGAGGGATCTGAAAAATGCCCCTGTCACCCCCGACAGAAATGCCATGGGAGTGAATATGATAATAGTGGAAGCGGATGACCCGGCGAGGGGTCGGGTGAACTCCCTTGCAGCCAGCATCACCCGGCCATGGTGTTCACCGGGGAATTCACGCAATCTGCGGACAATGTGCTCCTGCATCACGATCATATCATCGATGATGAGGGCCACCGCTGCCGCCATTCCCCCCAGGGTCATGACATTAAAACTCATATTCAGGGCGTATAGCAGCAGGACCGTGCCGGCTAACACACACGGGACCGTCACTGCGGCAATAATGGTCATTTTTACGTTTCGCAAGAAAACCCAGAGAACAAAAACGGCAAAAAATATCCCTATGAGAATAGCATCCCGTACACTTCCGGCAGAAGAAAGGATTAGTTCACTCTGGTCATACCAGTTGGCAATCGTGACGCCTGTTGGCAAATGACTGCGGAATCCGGCAAGCTTCTCTTTTGCATCCCGAGCGATCTGTATGGTATTGCCTCCCGGTTGCTGATAGATTTGAAAAAGCACTGCATCGTGCCCATCTGCGGTGACCCGGGTCCACTGGGGGACCGTGCCGCGACTCACGGTGGCAATATCATCCAGGCGCACCAGACCATTTTCACCGGAACGAAGGATGGTCTCCTTGATCTCTTCCATATTGTGAAACCGGGTATCGGAAACCACCAGATCGAGTTTATAGTGGTCTTCCATGCGGCCAACGGCTGTAATGACATTGGCGCCGGAAACGGCCTTTGCCACATCGCTTAGCGAAAGGCCATAGGCCGCGAGACGCGCTGGGTCCACCGTTACTCGGTATTCTTCCCTGGCCCCTCCCTGAACGCCGATTTTCGTCACGCCCTTTACAGTCGACAGCAGAGGCCGCAACTGGTACAAGGCAATGTCGCGCAGTTCCACCAGTGAACGGGTATCAGAGGTCAGGCTGTAGGCCAGTACGGGAAAGATCGTCGGCGACATGCGGCGCACCTGGAAGACGGTTCCCTGTGGCAGGCTGGAAAGGACCTGGCTGATAGCGGATTCCACCTGCAGGGTGGCCGAAACCATGTCCTCTCCCCAGTCAAAATTAACGGAGATCTCGGCGCTCCCCCTGCTGGTGGTGGAGCGCACACTGCACACGCCGGGAATCGCCCGGACCGCCTCTTCCACGGGCCAGGTCGCTTCAATGGCCATCTGCTCGGCCGGGCGGTCCCCCGCATCAAGGGTCACCACCACCCTGGGGAAATCCACATGGGGAAAAAGGGCCACCGGGAGCTTGAAGCTGCCGGCCGCCCCACCGAGAGCGAGGACGACGATAAAGAAAAGGATTGAACGGGAATGTGTCTGCATCCATCTCTTACCGGTCATGGGGAAACCTCTGTGCGGACCGCCATGCCATCCGCTAATTCATAATTTCCCAAGACAACCACGGGGTCTCCGGGTTGAAGGTCGGTGCCCGTGATCCGGATCTCCTTTTGGTCTTCAAGACCGATCTTCACCCTGTGTTTTACCGCATGATCGTTTTTTACCGTAAAGAGGATATTCTGATCCCCTTCGCGCAGCACGGCGCTTCGCGGGACAATCAGGCCCCTGGCGGACGTAACGACTATTTTCCCCAAAACAACCTCACCAAGAAGAATATTCGCTGTCGGGGCGAATGAAACAAAGACATCCACTAAAAGCGTGGCAGGGTTGACCGCGCGGGAGACCTCACGCACGCTCCCCGTAAAGCCTTCGGCGTCGGGGACCTCCACACGGGTAAGTGAGACGGTTTGATTCAGTTTCACCTGGCGGTTGTTTTCCGGTTCGATCCCCAACCGGGCTTCAAGACGGTTCTGGGAAATGATCTCCACAAGGGGTGCTCCGGCGGGAACAATGGCCCCCTCCTGAATGAAGACCTTCTGGATCAGTCCTTCTGTATCGGCCCGTATATCCCGCTTGCCATCGACGCCCCGCTTCTTGAGGCTTTCGAGATCGGAGCGGGCCAGATCCAATGCCTGCTTCGCATCCAGAACCTGTTTATTGGTGGCCAATTTGAGATTGAAGAGTTGACGCCTATGTTCAAGGTCCTGTTTGGCCGATTCATAGGCGTTATTGGCCTGTTCGAACTTGAGATGGGTATCCGCGCTGGGTTCGATTTCAAGGAGTTTGCCTCCTTTCATCACTTCCTGCCCGGAGCTGACCATGATACGGGAAACCCGGCTTTCAAAGGGCACCGAAACCGTCTGCGTTGCCCCCGGCGCCGGAACGATTTTCCCGTAAACCTGGATATGCTCCTTGATCGTCCCTTCCCGGATGGGAGTGGTCTTCACGGACGCCACGACTTCAGCCGTTGTTGCCGGCAGCAAAGGGGGACGATCTTTCTCTGATATCTGCTTTGCGCTATCATAAAACCCCCAGTAGCCGCCTGCCATGGCAAGAACCACGACCACTATGATAAGAAAAATCCAGCCTGTCCGTCTCAATTTAGAACCCCTTTCGCTTCCTCCCCGCCCAGATAGCTGCCCGCGGCAATTTCGAGAGCGATGTTTTGGTCCATAAGGCTTTGCCTGAGCCGGAGAAGTTCCAGTCTTTTGGTAATCAATTCGTTGACAACATTATAATAGCTCAACACATCGGCCATGCCTTCCAGCAGGGCCCTGCGATACTTTTCGACCACATCTTTCAGCGTGGGGAGGGCCCTTTCGGTCGCCCCGATCTGCTCTTTGATGGATGCCATATCCGCCAGGATGGTCGCCACATTGGATCTGGCCTCGAAGAGACGGTCCACATATTCGTCAAACAGCCGCCTCCTGGTGGCCCGTTGGATCGCTATTTGGCCCTGGTTCCGGTCGAAAAAGGGGAGATCTATGCTGACGGCCAAACCGGTGCTTACCACATTGGAGTTGTCGCGGGCTTGTAAAAACCCGATATTGATCCTTGGAAACTGGGCCAGTACGGCAGCTCTGACACGTTCGTCTTGACTTTCATATCCCATTTTGAGAGCGAGAAGATCGAGGCGCCGATCCTCTATACCGTTCATGATGGTTGTGAGGGAGGGCAGCATCGCAACCTCTGAGAGGTTTGCGCCTACCTCGAGAGGGACCGTGCGCTCAGGGGGAAAACCGAGAGATTGCTTGAGTGCAAGTTGCTCTTTTTCCATCTGTTGTCTGGTAACGAGAACCGTCAGATGAACCGCCTGGAGGGCGGCCTCTGCAGCGGACAGATCAATGGCGGTCATGTCTCCCATATCCACGGCCTGTTTCACCGCATCCCGGTTTTCTTGAAGGCCCTTCTGTCCTTCTTCAGCAACGGATAATTGCTTTTTCAAGAGAATCAATCGGTATACGTGCTGCCTCGCCGCCTGTGCCACCTGCCATTCCTGCCAGGCCACATCCAGATCCACGGAAACGGCCTGAGCCTTTGCCGCATCCACACGGGCGCCCCGGGTTATCAGTGTTTTGATGTCCCAACCCAGGCCCAGACCAAAGGCATTAACCGTGTTTGCGGTGTCCCCTCCTGTGGGGAAATCCAGGCTATAAGACAATTGGGGATTGGGGAGGATGCCCGCCTCAAGAAGTTGGGCCGTGGCCACGCCTCTTTGGTCTCGCAAGGCTCTTAGCCTGGGATTGACCAGGACGGCAATCAGGGCCGCCTCCTCGGGGGAAAGTCCATCCCGGTCGTTTATGGTAAACGGTTTTAAAATGGGGTGCTTTATGGCCAACGCCCCGATCCTGATAGCTTCCATATCGGGAGGAGTGAGTTCACGGGCCACACTGGCCTGATTCAACGGGAGCGCATGATATGTGGTGCACCCGCTCACGGCCATCAACAGCAGGATGCATAAAAGGATCCCCGCCACATAGCATGGTCTGGGTCTGTGGTTTCGCTCTTTCATAGCGTCTTACGCCCGGATCACATCCGAAAACATTTCAATTTTCCGGGGACCAGCCTTTATTACAGCCTTTTCTCTCGATTCGGGCGCTATGGCTCAAAAATTATCCATCGCATGAATAGCTATTATTTCTTGAAGACGATCCGCGATTTCCTGAGAAATCGCAGGCTCGCTGGTGATAGGCCTAATATGATTCGGGGCTGCTGCAAGAAGATCCTGAGGGGTTTTGACCACATCGTAAGAGCTGCTCGCGGTTTTGCCAAGGAACTGGGATAAGAAGAGGTCGTTCACAAGAGGCTTCCCATCTTTGGTGATATTCTGAGCGACGATGATTTTATCAATGGAATCCAACCGTATCCGCACCAAAATGACCAACTTGCCATAAGGCGTCTCCAACCGTACAGGAACAATGTCTCCTATTTCCCCATGTCTTATTTCACGGTAATAGCCCAAACCCTTCGGATAGTATTTCAGGGGATGGCCCAATAACTTCTGGATCTTTGCCTTATCATCTTCCGTTAGGAGCACCTCGCTTGGCCTGTAATGATCCAAACTGAACCCCATCCTTTTTAGCTCACTCTGAGGGATATCTTCTTTGAATGTTCGATGAAACATCCCCGCACAGCTTGCCAGCATCATGACGAGCAACGAACAAAAAATGATGATGGGTATGTTTCTGCTGGGCATTTTATCCTCCTTTGTGCACGTTAGTGCCTTTTTATGATTCTCGACTTCATATTTACTGCTGAGACTAATCGCAGCCAGGCTGAGAACACAGGATAGCAAGATTGTCACTTTTTTTCGGATCGCTTTCATGGTCGTTCTTCCAGGGATTTCCGGCCTATCCCTTGTTTCTCAGAATCTCCATCGGCTGGGGCAACAGTATCTTCTCTTTTCCCATGTTGCTGTCTTGTCTTATTATACACCATCAGTCCGATGATCAGCAAGGGAATTGCCCCGGCTACCGGCACAACCCGTCCCGCCTGGAGCAATGGTTTCCGCTGGACATGGAACTGAACGGTCGGGCTGGTGTAGACCTGACGGCCGCCGCGGTCGGTGACGCTGACCACCACCCGGTAATCGCCGCCATTGATCAACCGCATGGGCCAGTCAGTCCGCAGGGACTGTCCTACTGCCAGGGAAGCTCCTGTGACGGCCTTGAGGGCGCTCCAGTCTTCCAGGTCCACTGGCTGTTCATTGCCCGCGTCGACTTCCACCAGGCTGATCCACGCCACCAGTCCCTCAATGGTATTTGTGCCCGTGTTGGTGATGGTGCTCCAGAATCGCAGGTGATCTCCCATGACAGGCGCTGAAGAGTTTTTGTCATCGGGGCGCAGATCCAAGGCCAAAGGCGCCTCTGCCGCAGCTGTGACCGCTGCTAACAGGACCGTTGTGATCACTGCCATTAGCAGGTATTTCCATATTCTCATGGCATCTTCCCCTTATTGAAAACTGGGGTGGGCAGCGTTGCGCCGGGCCGCCAGCAAACAAAGGCCCAACCACGCGATCACCAGTAAAAGCCTGCCCGCCTGGGCTGTGAAGGGTTCGCTGTCGATAATAACACTGTCAAAGGTATTGAGCGCCCCGGCGAACGGGTTGACTGCGTCCATGGCGCGCCCGATGGCCGATCCGCGCAGGCCCGGGCCGATCAATAGTGGACTTGCGGCCAGCATCAGTAAGGTGATCGTGCTCAACAACGACGCTAACACACTGCCCGTGCGAGCGGACAGCGCCATGGCCACGCAGCCGAATCCAAGCACCACCGGTGTACCGAAAAGGGCCAGATAGAACACTGCCGCGCCGAGGTTCTGCCCGCTTGCGCCGACGGCCCACAGGTAGGGGGTAGCCACCGCAAACATGACACCCCATGCGCTCAGCAATCCCAGGGTCTTGCCGGTAAGCAGCGCGTTCGTGCTGATTGGCGCGCAGAGCAGCGGCACCAGCGTGCCGCGTTCCTTTTCCCCGGCGTAGGCATCGCTTCCTAAAATGGCGGCAAGCAGGGCGCCGGCGGCCAGGACCGTCCCGGTCATCATGTAAACCACCTGGGCGTTGTCGAGCAGGCTCAGTTCGGTATTGCTTACCAGGAGCAGGCTGAAAGCGGACAGCAGTCCGCTGAAGGCCAGCAACCACAAAAGGCCCCTTTGGCTGCGCAACATCTGCGCGCTTTCTTTCCAGGCGATTGTCCAATGCATTTTCATAGCGCCGCCTCCTGTGTCCGGGGCTGATCCGGCCCCGTGTTGTTCAAATAGAGTTCCTCCAGGCTCGATGCCTCGGAACGGATTTCCAGGATGCGCCAGCCGCGCCGCCACAGTTCTCCCCAGAGTGCGGAAGGTCTTTCAGGGGTTTCGGATTGGACTTGGACGTGCCACCAGTCGCCTTCGTGAGCCAGCAGCAAAACCCCATCCGGGATGTTGGATGTGTCCGGCTCGGCTTCCAGGCGCAGGCGGTAACGCTGACCGGCCCCCTGTTCCGCCAGCAGATCCCCAAGAACGCCTTCCAGCCGGGTGCGTCCCTGGTCAATGACCCCGATTCGGTTGCACAAACGATCCACATCGTCCAATAAATGGGTACATAGCAGGACCCCGGCGTTCTCCTCTGCTGCGAATTCCAGCAACAGATCGTGGATTTCATGCCGGCCCTTGGGATCGAGCCCATTGGTGGGTTCGTCCAGGACCAACAGACTGGGCTGCGATATGAAGGCCCTGGCCACCGCCAGTCGCTGTTTCATCCCTCTGGAAAAGGTCCCGATCGGGTGATGGCCCTCGGCGCCGAGGCCGACCTTCCCCAACAACGTCCGCAAATCCCGCTGGGTCGGCGTTTGTTCGTACAAGCGGGCGTACCATCGCAGGTAGGCGGGGGCGGTCATCCACTCGTAAAATCCGGCGTTTTCCGGCATCACTCCGACATCACGGCGAATTGCAGCGGCATGTTCCACGGGATCACGGCCCAGTACGCTGATCTGACCGCTGTCACGTGCGCGCAGACCCAACAAGGCGAAGATGGTGGTCGACTTTCCGGCCCCGTTTGGCCCCAGCAGGCCATAGATATCACCGGGTTGCAGGTGCAGGCCGATGCC
>CAZACO010000056.1:0-12092 GCA_964483185.1 uncultured Desulfobacteraceae bacterium | reverse complement strand
CAGTTCAAAATACCCCACTCCGCTTTTGAAGAGCGCCACCTTCGTCAGGGTTAACAGACCTCCGGATTCCTTTTTGCTCTCTGCACCGGCCCCTGCGGGAATCATTGCACTCAACAGGAACCCCGCAAGCGCCAACCAAAACAAGGATTGACGACGTCTCATGGTGTACCTCCTTTCTGTGAACCTGGATACTCGATACTGGATACTGGATGCTGGATACTGGATACTTGAAACCCAACCCGGATAAACCGGAGAAATGCCTAACGCGGATAGCCGCAACCAAAGATTTATCACACAAAGACACAAAGCACACAAAGGGTTTTTTCTTTAAACCGCCAAAAAAATGCCCGTCTCTTTGTGTTCTTGGTGGCTTCGTGTGAGTCAAGAAGGATTTATCATACAGAGCCACAAAGAGATTTTCTTGTTTTCTGTGACAGAAGTCCAAGGAATAAGGTACTAAAATGCCTGAAGTGAGTCCCGCAAGGCGGGATGCCTAAAGTTATCGATGTCTGTTTCCCGATAACATCGGGATTGGACGTTCGATGTTCGACCTGCCCGCAATGCCCCTGAGTCGACTGGGTAGAATGTCTTGGCGTGATCGCTAAACCTCAAGAAAAAGGGTAAAGTGATGTACGTTTCGGACAACGGTCTCATCACGGAACGTTCTAAGGGCTCACTCAAAAATAACTTCATCCCGCTGAAGCGGGACATCCCATCTTCAGGCCATCTTCGGCTGCTGCTCAATCGTGAAGTCCTCGAAACCCCGCCGAGGCGGGGCTATTCCTGTGGCTTCACTCAATCGCAGCAGCCAAATCTGACCTAAATCTGAGCGTCAATTCTGCGAACTTATTTTTGAGTGAGCCCTAAATGGATAGCAAATATAATGTGTTCCCGCAACACAAATTCCCAAGGCGGCCTAACGGCCGAAAACAAATTGGTAGCCTGTGTTCAGGTTTCTTCTTGTCTGGCCTGAGGATTTGTTGTAAGAACGATTCACAGCCATTCGGAACGGGTTGCTCATTTCAGGCGCGTCGTTGCCGGGTACATCATATATTTTCAATATTCAATCTTCAATTCCAGGAGGATCTCCATGTTTCAGACAAAGATGACAGAAATGTTGGGTGTACAATACCCCATTGTGGGGGGGACCATGATGCATATTTCCACTGCCGAGTTTACCGCGGCCATTTCCAATGCCGGCGGACTCGGCATACTTGCGTCGGCGATCTACCAGAATCGTGAGGCCTTTGGAGAGGCCCTGGATCAGCTCCTTGAACTCACTGACCGGCCCTTTGCGGTTAATCTCAATCTCTTTCCGATGGTGCGTCCCATTGACAACAACGATTATCTGGATGTCCTGCTGGAAAAAGGGTGCAAAATTGTTGAGACATCCGGGCATTCTGCGCCCGAAGCGCTCTGCGCCCGCTTCAAGGAGGCCGGTCTGACCTGGATCCACAAATGCGTAGGGGTCCGTTATGCGCTCAAGGTACAGGCAATGGGCGCAGACATGATCACCGTGGTGGGCTACGAGAACGGGGGCGCCACCGGCAAGCTGGATATCGGGACACTCGTGCTGGTGCCACGGGTGGTGGAGAGTCTCAATCTACCCGTGATAGGCGGCGGGGGCGTGTCTGACGGGAGAGGACTTGTTGCGCTTCTGGCTTTGGGGGCACAGGGCGTCATTATCGGCACGCGCCTCTTGGTCACCCGGGAGGCCCCGATCCATGAAGCACTGAAGAAGGCCCTTGTCCAGGCCGATGAGCTCGACACCATGCTGGTCATGCGTTCTATCGGGGCCACCCATCGGGTCTGGAACAATGCGGCAGCCAGGAAGATTACGGAGTTGGAGGCCGATCAGGCCGGCCTGCCCGAGATCCTCAATATTGCTGCGGGCGAAAAGGCCAGGAAGCTGTATAGAGAGGGCGACCTGGATGCAGGGATTATCTCATGCGGCCAGGGGATCGGCATGGCCCACGACATCCCCTCGGTAAAGGAGCTCTTTGACCGGATAATGTCCGAGGCCGCAGAAGTAGCAAAGGGGCTGGTAGCGAATTAGAAAAGACATTACACATCGAGTTGATATTCCATGAAAAACCGGTAAAAGGCGGCCAATACCAGAGAATGGGTGATTTCTCCGTCCCGGATGAGCCGGGGGATTGCGCTCAGGGGACGAAGCAGGACCTCGATATCCTCTCTTTCATCCTGGTGCTGCCCCCCTGCAGGGAACACGTCTCTGGCCAGAAAGGTGTAGCATTGATTGTTCTGTATGGCCGGATTGGGGTGGACCGCCCCCAAGAAAACGGTCTCGGCTGCGCGATACCCGGTTTCCTCGAAAAGCTCTCTCCTGGCCGCATCTTCCGGCGTGTCCGAGTCCTCCACAAGCCCGCCCGGGATCTCTAATGTGACGTCCTGAGTCCCATGGCGATACTGTCTTACCATCACCACCTCCTGTTTCGGGGTGAGAGGGATGACATTGACCCAGGATGAGGATTCCAGGATAAAGAAGCGGTGCGCTTTGCCGGTGCGTGGTGAGACGGCCCGGTCTGTGCGCAGGCTGAAAACGCGATAGGATCGGTCCCTTATACTGGAGACGACCTTCCACGGCTTTGGGGGCATTGTGTTCCTCCTTCCGGCCTCGAGACCTTTGAAAAAGGTCTCATATCGTAAAGGGGTTACGTTGTAGAATCCATTTCACTGAAAAAGCGGTCGATGTCTGACAGATCGTGGGTTACGGGGACAGGGGGAAGGCTCTCTAAGAAAAACCGGCCGTATCGGCTGGTCAGGATCCGGACATCCAGGATAGACAGTATCCCCCGGTCTGACCGCTTTCTGATCAATCTCCCGAGGCCTTGTTTCAAAGAGATAATGGCCGAGGGGACCTGGTATTCCATAAATGGATTACCGCCCCGGCTCCGGATGGCATCGATCCTGGCGGCGACAACCGGATCGCCGGGCGAATCAAAGGGGAGCTTGTCTATAATCAGACAGCTCAGGGCCTCGCCCGGGACATCGACTCCCTGCCAGAACGCGCCTGTGGCCAAGAGGACCGAATGGATATCCTCTCTGAATCTGTTCAAAAGGACCGACCGGGGTGCATCCCCCTGTCTGTGAATCGCATAAGGGAGTCTCTCTTTCAGGATCTCATACACCAGGTTCAGGTTGTAATAACTGGTGAAAAGGACCAAGGCCCTCCCCTTTGTCCGTTCAAGGACCTTCATGATTTCCTCGGCAGCCTCAGAGCCAAAATCAGGCTCATTCGGGGCTGAGAGGCGTTTGGGGATGTAGAGCAGGGTCTGGGTCTCAAAATCGAAGTGAGACGGGCAGATTTCCTGGAGGGTCGGTTCCGGAAGCCCCAGACGTGCGCGGATAAAATCGAACGTCCCGTTGGTGGAAAGGGTTGCCGACGTAAAAAGGGCTGCCTGGATATTGCCGTAGAGGAGGTCGTTCATCGACTCAGATATGTCGAGCGGGGATGAGTGAAGGATAAGGCTTTTTTTTCGTTTCTCATACCAGTTCAACCACTTGCTTCCCCTGTTTTTGAGGATCTCTTCCAACAGCTGGTCCAGTTCCCTGGCCCTGTCCAGAAGGGGCCGGAACTGCACATTATTCACCCTCTTTAAATCCGGATCGCCGTAGACACCCTTGAGACCGCGGCCGATGTCACGGGCCGGGCCCCGGCTCAGGTTCAAAAGGACCTCCGGGTTAACCCTTCCCTTTTCTCCATATGTCTCAAGTTCCCCCTTCAGGCGTTCCGATCCGGCCTGTATGGCATTAAGATTTCTTTTCAGCTTGCCGGTTTCCACCCCCGGTGCGCTCCTGAGCGTCTTTCTCAGTTCACTGATCAGGTCTGTGAGTTGCCGGGTACTGAGGCTGTCGCCAAAGTAGGAAGTGGCGATCTCCTCTATGGTGTGGGCCTCATCGAAGACAGCCACTTGGAACCGGGGGATAATCTCCCCGAAACCACCCATTTTCACCTTCAAATCCGCAAAAAAAAGGTGGTGGTTGACAACGATGATCCTGGCCCTGGCAGCCCTGCTCCGGAGCTTCCCCAGGAAACAATCATCAAAAGAGAGGCAGCTCGATCCGAGGCACTGCTCGGATGAAGACGAGAGAAACGTCCATAGCATATCATCGTCAGCCATCCAGGGGATCTCTCCCCGGTCGGCATAGGTGGTCCTGTTGAGCCAGCCCTCGAGCTTCTTGATTTTTTCTGTCTGGGATGTCTTCAAAAAAGAGGCCTGCGATGTATACTGGTGATACCTGTGCAGGCAGAGATAATTCTCTCGCCCCTTCATCATGACAGCGTCTATGGAGATCCCTGTGGCCTTGCGCAGGAGGGGGATGTCTTTAAAATAGATCTGTTCCTGAAGATTTTTGGTGCCGGTGGATATGACGCTCTTTTTTCCGCTGAGCACGACGGGGACCAGATAGCCGAAGGTCTTCCCTGTTCCTGTTCCTGCCTCTACCAGGGCGGGGATCTTCTTGCGAATCGCATCTTCCGCAATATGGGCCATCTGGAGCTGGGAAGGCCGGAACTCAAACCCTTGAAGCGATCGGGCCAACATCCCGTCCGGCCCCAGGATGCCCTGTATCGTGTCGGGTGGTTTGGGCATACGCTGGTAATTGAGTATTGAATATTGACAATTGACGATTTAAAGAGTCTGCTGTTCTATCGGCGTATATTCTCACATGTCTGATATAATCTATGATCTTTCACAATGGTTCTACGCCTTTTGTCCGTCTTTAAAAGAGAAATTTCGACAGGCGACAACGACTCCATATTCAATAGTCAATCGTCAATCTATAAAAAAGGCACCATGTCTCATTGTGGACGCGATGCCTTTCAAAAATTCTTTTTGATGAATTACACTTTAGTGACGTTCTTGGCCTTAGGCCCACGGTCGCTTTCTTCAATCTCAAAGCTTACCCTGTCACCTTCATTGAGCGTTCTGAACCCAGTCATATTAATCGCCGAATGGTGAACAAACAGATCTTGACCATCTTCCTGCTCAATAAATCCAAACCCTTTTCTTTCGCTGAACCATTTGACAACTCCTTCTCCCAAAGTGCCGACCTCCTTTCTCACGTTTTTTGTATGGTCCCAAGCCCAAGGTCGCCACTCTGGCAAAGAGATAATGATTCTTCAGAGTAAACTCGACCCGCAAGTGAAGCCAGGCCATATGTTAATACGGTATGGTATTATACAGTTTTGTTGGCGGTCAAGGAAAAAACGGAACATTATTTGACGGGTGGTCTGTCTGCGCCCTTTTTTTCGGCCTTTTTTTCCAGCAACTGCTCCAGATCGGTGAAAAAGGCCTTATGTTGCCATTCCGGGATCGTGAAGACCCAGGGCTTCAGACGCTCATTTTCTTTTATTGCCTCGGCCGCTACCGCCTCCTCGCCCTTCGCCTCGGCAGCCGCCTTCTTTTCAGTCGGGGACGCTGGATCGGCTTCCTTTTTGGCAGGTCCGGGCCTTTGATAGCCCACCTCAAACCTTATCTGGCAGGGCAGGGTCGCCGAACAGGCCTTTCCAGTGGTGACATGATAGATCCGCCCGTCAAAAAGATGGTAGTCCAGTTGTGGAGAGACCCCTTTCCGGATCGATTCCGGGGGGGCCGGGGGGCGTTCGACCTCCTCGATCTCGAGGGAGGACAAGGCGTTCGACAACCGGTTGAGGGAAGATTTCTTGACATTTCGGTGAGCCGGCGGATCCATCAATTCAAAGTCTTTCCCCTTGCCAGGGCGCTCGAACGTATAGCGCACGCCCTTTGCACCCGGTCCCTGGCACGTGATCTTCCGGATCTCCTCGGCATCCACGCGAACAGGGCTTTTTTCCAGCCAGGCGGCAGGTCCGCTCGCAAAAGAAGACAGGATTTTATCAATCAGGTAGATCTCGCGGGCATTGCCCAACATCACATACTGGCCATCCGGGGGGCCTTTCAGCTTGTCTCGGATCCTGGTTTTACCCAATGACATGTCGAGGAGGGTCTTCCCCTTCGAATCTGTCATCCGGATACGGGTCCCCCTCTCTTCCTGCGGGGCATCGGCGTCACCCGGAGCTTTCAGGGATAGACGTCTCAGGACCTTCTCCGAGGCCTCGAACTTCCGTCCGATCTTAACCTGTTTGAGGGTCTTGACAAGGTCAGTGATCTTTGAAAAATCGGCCGGGTAGCCGAAACGCTCTTCTACGATCCACGCGCCGCTCTTTTTCATCAGAGAAACAGCGGCACCCGGCGTCTCGATGACAATGGAAGCAATGTCATTGGCCGGAAGGTGTTTCAGCAGGGTTGCGCCCATCTCCCCCGATCGGGACCGGGTATCCCGCAGATGGATGATGAGGGCGCCTGCCCCCGCAAGAACGCCCAGGATGACGAATAGAATAACAAGGGTCTTTGTCTTCATCTTCTCCTAAACTTCCTGTGTCTGTAGATGGCAAAAACGATCCCTACCACGGAGACCAAAAACGGCATCAGGAATATATTGATCCCTTTGAGTGTAGCGCCCAATGCCTCGATGTCGGCGCGAAGGTTTTTTCGAACCTGTTTCAGTTCCCGGTTGATCTTCTGCCGCTCCTCTTTGAATTTGGCAATCTCTGCCTCCTGCTGGGGGCTGATAATCATTTTTTGAGATACATCCTTCTGTTTTTCAAGCTGACGGAGTTTCTGGTTGGTCTCCTCGATCCGGTGGACCAGTGCCTTCTCCTTTGTCAACCACCGTTCCTGGGCCGTTCTTTTCAGGTCCAGAACCGCTGTGAACGGTCTTTCGAATTTCCCCCGGGACCTGAGCCCGATCAGATCGTCACTCCCTGTCAGGATCTCCGAGGCATTCGAAACAAAGTTCAGGTTATCGTTAAACATCTCTGAAATGGCCAACCCGAAGAAATTTCTCCGCTGCACATAAAACTGGTCAGCCAACATATCTGCATCAGAGACGATGATGAGGGTGGAGCGCTTTTTCCCTTCCTTGAGATGCGGCCCCTTTGCTTGCTCAGGAGGCGTTGAATCCGATCCCTTTGATTTAGGACATCCTTCGGGAAAGGCAGTTTTAAACGTGCCGCGGACGCGCACCGCGATATTGAATCGTTTCCCGGCAGGGACAAACGCCTTCTTGATGGCGTCCACCCCTAAGTAAGCATTGAACGCATCCGTCAAGGCAGCGTCCTTGCTGGAGTCGACCAACGGTTCAAATTCATAATCCCCGGCACCTGTCTTCTGGATAGCCCCGGCCACGGGGAAAAGCATGCTCTCCAGACCCGCCGTCACAACATCCTTCTTATTAAAGGCCTCGCCCCTGGCCGAGACCATGAGGGGGTTGTCCTCCATGCTGTTATTACCGGCCCTGACCCGGGTCGGCTGGCCGAAATCGGCCACGGCCTTGGCTGAATTCATGGATACGCCCCATGCCTTGAAGACGTTATCCAAGGAAGCGCCCGAAGACCGCATGAACTGCTGCTGTCCCTGGCTCCTGTCTGAAACGCACAGGGGGTCTACAAAGATAAGGGCGTTCCCGCCCGACAGGACATACTGATCAACCGCGTACTCCAACTGGGCGCTGGTATTCTTCGGATACACGATCAGGAGGAGATCGATCGCAGGGTCTATTCTCTGGACGGACGTGCTGATTTCTCGGACATCATAAATTTTTTTCATCTCTGTAACAAAAAGCCATTCCTTCCCGGGGGCCTGTCCCGGAAAGGGGGCCCTCTCTCGTGTCCCGAAGACCGGAAGACTGCTGATGACCCCAACGACCTTTTTTTTCTGTACCTGAAGACCTTGAATGATACTGGTGAGATCGTATTCCAGCATCTGTTCTTTGGCAGGATCTACCCATGGAATGACATCTTCCTGGTCTGCGGAAACAAAAACGAGTCCGCAATAAATCTCGCCGCCCGGGGTCCTCATCGGCTGGATACCATACTTCTGGGCCCATTCCTCCTCGTCAGAATCAGGCCTCGGATCAACCATCTCCACCTTGATCCGGCCTTTACCGGCATGCCTGTATTCGGAGAGAAAATCTTCTACCTGTTTGGCATAAACCTTGATGTTGGCAGGGATGTTCGGGTTGCTTTTGGAGTAAAAGAACTTGATGGTAACCGGTTCGGTCATTGACGAAAGGATATGCTTCGTCCCTTCAGAAAGAGAGTAGGCGTTGTCTTCAGTGGTATCCCAGCGGAGGGTTGCATAAGACACAATGATATTTACAAAAATCAGGATGAGGAACAGGACCACCAATCCTGTGACAGATATGAGCGTCTTTTTATAATCGTACCCCTTCTCTTTTGCCATTCTCAACTTCTCCTTCAAGTAGACCTGCGGTTTTGCAGAATCACGCCGTTTGCAAAGAGCATAAAAAATATCACGGAGACAAAATAACAGAGATCACGCAGATCCAGGACCCCCCGTTCCATCGATGCGAAATGGGGCATGAAGCTGAATCCGGCTACCACATTCACAAGCCAGACAGGGGCCCATCCCGTAAGGATATCCGTTACCGGAGGCCACCCTGCCAGGACCAGGAACAGACAGATGACCACGGATAGGATAAAGCTGATCACCTGGTTTCGCGTCATGGCAGAGGTCATGCTTCCCACGCTCAGGTAGGCCCCGGCCATGAGAAAGCTCCCGAAGTAGGCACAGAAAATGGCCCCCAAATCCGGATCGCCCAGGTAAATGACCGTCAGGACCATCGGGAAGGTCAAAACGAGCGCCGCCCCTATGAACAGCCATGCAGCCACAAATTTTCCGACAATAACTTCAACAAGCGTGACCGGCAGGGTCAGAATGAGTTCAATGGTCCCGGTACGGCGTTCCTCGGCCCACAACCGCATACCCACGGCAGGTACCAGAAAGAGGTAGATCCAGGGATGCCATTCGAAAAAAGTCCGCAGGTCTGCCTGTCCGATTTCATAGAAATGGCTCAAGGAAAAGGTGAAAAATCCGCACAGCAGTAAAAAAATGACGATAAAGACGTATGCCACCGGCGATCCGAAGTATCCTCCAAATTCCCGTATCAGGATCCTCGAACTGTTCCTCAGAAAATCGTTCATAGCTCCCTCGTTCAGGTGTCGTCAAGAAGTCAACTACTCAACCCAGTCTGCCGGTGTCGCATCCGGCCGGGTGACCATCCGGAAGACCTCATCCAAACGGCCCTTTTCCACGAAAAATGCCTCAACGGAAAACCCCTTTTCAAACAGCTGCCGGACAATCGGATCTGCCCCGCTTTCGCGGGGGGATGCGGTTTCCTTCGGAAAGAGTCGGACCGTCGTATCTGATTCGGTTTCACTGACGACCTCACTCCTTTCGATTCCAGGCAACGCATTGACGCTTTGAAGCACATCCTTTCCGTCACGCTTCCTGACCTTCAGGCACATGGCCCCATGAAGGGCCGACCGCTCCCTGAGCCTTTCCGGCGTATCATCTGCCACGATCCGGCCCCGGGCGATGATAACCGCCCGCGTGCATACCTGTTCCACTTCCTCCAAGATATGGGTGGAGAGGATAATCGTCTTGTCCCGGGCCATTTGGCGGATCATGGCGCGGACTTCATGTTTCTGGTTCGGATCGAGGCCGTCCGTCGGTTCGTCCATGATGAGGTATTCCGGGTCGTGGAGGATGCTCTGGGCAAAACAGACCCTCTGCTTGAATCCCTTGGAAAGGGTGTTGATCGTCTGATACCGGACATCTGAAAGGAAGCAGCGATCAAGGGTCTCTTCGATTCGCGCCCGTTTCGTTTCGCCGGAAAATCCCCGTATTCCGGCGATAAAGCCGAGGAACCCGGCAACCGTCATGTCAGGGTACGCTGGCGCGTTCTCAGGGAGATACCCGATCTTCCTTCTGGCCCCTAAGGAGTCCTGGACGATGTCGCTCCCGCCGACAACGGCAGTCCCTGATGTGGGGGGAAGAAATCCGGTAATCATCCTCATGGTCGTCGATTTTCCAGCGGCATTGGGGCCTAAAAACCCTAATACCTCTCCCCGGCCAACGGTGAAGGAGATGTCGTCAACAGCGCAGTTTTCACCAAAATATTTACTGAGATGGTTTGCTTCTATCATGGGAGCCCTTCCTGCAGGATCGGTTAAATAGTTGAACGATTCAGCGTTAATTTGACCTCCGGGGGTTCGGGTCTCTGGACCCGGACCGTAGACATTTAGACAAAAACATAATCCTATCATGTCCGTAGTCAAGGGGTGCGCGGTAACTTCCCAAAAAATCAGGGGGCTTGTCTTCTCCAACCATGTAGGCACAGGGAGTTTCTTTTGATGAGATCAGATCTTTCCGGCCTCTAATTTCCTGAGATTTTCCCTTGCGAAATCGATTGTCTCATCCAACTCAAGAGCCAGTTTGTAGTATTCTACCGCCTTGTCTCTCTCACCCAACTCCCTGTAGTTGGATGCGATGTTGGCATAATCAATGGCCGATCCGGGATTCAGTTCAAGGACCTTCATAAATGCCGCTATGGCCTTTTCATGCGCCTTTCGCTTGAAATGACAGAAACCCAAAAGGTTATATACATCCGTCCTTTCGTCATCATACTGGACCGCCTTTTCAAGGACCTCGATGGCCTCGCCGTACTGTTCCAGATCCTTCAGACAGACCCCCATATAAGAATAGATGCTGGGGATATCTTCATCTTTGGGTCCCAGTTCAAGGGCCTCTTGCAGACAGGCCAGGCCCTTTGCCGGTTTATTCCCTGCGATGTATGAGAACCCTGAAAAGAATTTGACATAATACTTGTGCGGCAGCAGGCGGTCCATCTTTCTCAATTCAGACAACGCCGATTCCGGGTCCCCTCTCTCTGCGATCAGCTTGGCCGAGAACATCCCCACACTGGTGCCCGCGGCCCTCTCCCTGAAATGGGCCCCGGGTACGATGGTATAGAATGCGGGGATACCCAGTTTGGGATGCATCACGTCAACGACGATGACATCCATGCCTGTGCGGGCCAGGGCCTTGATGCAGTTTTCCACCTCCACCCGGATATTGTTGTGGGAGAGATCGGGCAGGCTGGAAATATCGACCCGGTCGTCAGGATGGAGCACAAAATCGGCCGCGGACAGGACCCGGAACTTGGGAAGACCGCTGGCCACATACTTCGAACCGGAATTGAAATCGCCGGCCAACTGGGCCACCTCGGTCAGGGCGCGGTTCAAGGCCTTCTGGGGATCGGGCGTGGTGCCTGCGGTCCAGACGATCTCACTTTTTTCTGGAAACGTGGCCGGATCATAGGCAAGGACCCCGACCGTAGGGATCCCCATGTTCAATGAAAAATCAGAGGCGAACAGCCTGATGCCCGCCTTGCGATACTTGCCGATCATCTCCACAACCAGAGGATCGGATACGCTCCCAAGATCGATGGCGGGCGTCTTGAGTCTCCCTCTGCTGACAATGGACGATACGTGCCTCTCCACGATCTCACAGATGCCCTGGCTGATCGCCTCCTCCGCACAATTTCCGGCCGAAGAACCGTTGAACTCATTGATGGCAAAAAACCAGTCAAAAGGGATCAGAACGGCTTCATCCTTCGTCATATTGTAGCCCCAGGTCCATTTGAGCGGCAATCGTGAAAAGATTTCCCGGGCCGCATCCAGGTCTCCGGATTCATCATGGACCGATCTGGCAATCATCTCAAAAGGGATGGCCCGGTCCTTGACGTTTTCGTATGGCTCAACAATGAAGTTTTGTGGATCTTTGGAGAAGCTGAAAAGGCTGAACCGCTCCGCCAGTTCCATGACCGCGCTCGCCTCGGACTGGTTCGGCGTGCCCCCCTTCCCCATCTGCTTTTTGGTCCCGATGACGGCCTCGGCATCACGGCCGCACACGCTGAAATAAACCGGAATATCCAGTCTTCCGTTATCGATCCGGACGGTCTCTTCCAGGATATCCAGGTCCACCTTTTTGAGCTTATCCCTGAAACGCCGGACCGTTTCCCCAGGCGACACGATCTTATCCTGGTCAAGGGTATACCCCTTGTAGGCGTCCTTTAACATGATATTACGATCCAACAGCTGATCTCCTATTTCATCAACCCCGCTTCTTTAAAATATTTCAGGGCCCCGGGATGGATCGGCGCTGAGAGGCCCTGCAGCATCCCTT
>CAZACO010000055.1:0-12111 GCA_964483185.1 uncultured Desulfobacteraceae bacterium | reverse complement strand
AAATCTGACCCAAATCTGAGCGTCAATTCTGTGAAGTTATTTTTGAGCGAGCCCTTAGCGCTAACCGCTTACAATGATTCGCAACTTTTGCCCCGTGAAATGCCCTTATTTTTCACTGGGGCCTAAATTCCTCAATCTCTAAATCCGTGTAAAAAGGACTTTCTGCACGGGCGTCAATAGGAGAGGCTTCGTTTTGGGTAGACGACAGCAGCAGATAAGAACAGACAGCCTGAGTCGGTTCCTCGTCTACGTGCTGGGCCATAGACCGGATGAGTTCGGCCTTGTCCCTGACCATGAGGGGTTTATTGCCTATAAGGAACTTCTACAGGCCGTTCACGAGGAAGAGGACTGGCGGTATGTGCGGCGATCCCATATCAATGAAGTCCTTTTGGGCGGTGACAGAGCACGCTTTCAATCTGAGAACGAGCGCATCCGGTCGGTGGAAAGGCGGTGGGAACTGGATCTCCATGACGCGGCTCTCTCCCTGCCCAGGATCCTTTTTACGGCCGTCAGGCGAAAGGCCCACCCCGTGGTCATGGAAAAGGGTCTGAAGGGGACCGGGGAAAGGCTCCTGGTACTGTTGCCTGTCAGGGATATGGCATGGAGGATCGGGCGCCGGCGTGATCAGGCCCCGGTCGTGTTGGAGATCTCGGCTGACGCAGCAAAAGAAAAGCGGGTTTTATTCTTTTCGTTTGGGGATCTTTTCCTGAGTCCCGAGATCCCGGCCCGGTTTATTGCCGGGCCGCCATTGCCCAAAGAGACGTTAGAGCGCCGAAAAGATAAAGACAAGACAACAGAGAAGACCGCGAAAGGTCCCCTGGTTTCCACGCCAGGTACTTTTGTCTTGGATCTTTCAAGAGACCCTGATCCCTACCGGAAGGCAAAGGGGAAAAAGAGAAAGGGATGGAAAGAGGCGGCCAGAAAGATGAGGAAGGGCACAAAAAGATGAACGTCGAACTTCCAATCTCGATGGTATCAGGAAAAAACAAACGCCAACTTTAGTCACTTTCCCGGTTTGTCCGGGTGAGAGGCCTTTGATAGCCACACCCCTTTTTCCGGCAGACCAGAACCTGTTGAGCGTTTTTCCGTTGTTTTATGCTCAGCACCTGGGTTCCACATTCGGGACAGATGTCATCAAAGGGTTCATCCCAGGTAGCAAAACTGCACTCTGGATACTGGTTGCACGCGTAAAATTTTTTCCCCTTTTTGGATGTTTTTTCCACCAACACCCCCTGGCAATTATTCTCAGGACATTTCACGCCTGTATTCACCGGGTCAGGCACCCAGATATTTTTGCATTCAGGGTATCCGGAACAAGCGACAAAAGAACCGTATTTCCCATTCTTAACGACCATCGGTCGACCGCATTTCTCACAGATTCCTTCTTCCTTTCCTGTCTCGGCAGGGGCCTCAAGGATGATTCGGCCCTTTTCATCGCGGGTGAAATTAGTGGTGTTTCTGCATTCAGGATAACCGGTGCAGGCTAAAAAAATACCGTTTCGCCCTGACTTGACGGCCATGGGCCGGTTGCATGTTTGGCATAAGATGTCGGTTAAGACCTCCCCCTTCATTCCATGCTTTGCCCTTTCCAAATTCTTCTCAAACGACCCATAGAACTGTTTCAAAATATCGGTCCACTTGATCTCTCCACGCTCAATCTTGTCCAGGTTCTCTTCCATCTGGGCGGTAAAGGCGGTATCCATGACATCGGGAAAGCTCGCGACCAGGAGGTCCGTCACCAGGAAGCCCAATTCTGTAGGTCTGAAGTGCCTTTTTTCGATGGATACATACTCCCTCCCGCTGATGTTGGCCAAGATCGCTGCGTAGGTTGAAGGCCTGCCGATGCCGTTTTCCTCCAATGCCTTGATCAGAGTGGCCTCTGTAAACCTGGGTGGGGGCTGCGTGAAATGCTGGGCCGGGTCTAATTTAACAAGGGTGAGGATCTGATCTTTCTGTAACGGGGGAAGCTCGGCCTCATGGTCTTTATCAGCCGCGGAATTGTCCGGTCCTTCTTCATAGAGCGCCGTAAATCCCATAAACACAACCACAGAACCGCTTGCCCTGAAAGCAGCTTTGCCTGCATTAATCTCGACTTGCGTCTTGTCTAATATGGCCGGACGCATCTGACAGGCCACGAAACGTTTCCAGATGAGGGTATAGAGCGCCAACTGATCTTTTGTAAGGAAGGAGGAAACAATTTTCGGCTCAAGTTCTGCCGAAGTTGGCCGGATCGCCTCATGGGCCTCCTGGGCGCCCTTGCGGCTCTTGAACCGGTTTGGTGCTTCAGGCAGGTAATCCTTGCCAAAGTGCTTTTGAATAAACCCCCGGGCCTCGGCAATCGCATCGCTCGAAAGCCGGAAAGAATCTGTCCGCATGTATGTAATGAGACCTACAAGGCCCCGGTCTCCGAGAGCTATCCCCTCGTAAAGGGTCTGTGCGATAGACATGGTCCTTTTGGCAGAAAACCGTAACCTCCGAAAGGCCTCCTGCTGAAGAAGGCTGGTAATGAAAGGTGGCGGCGGGTTTTTTCTTGTTTTTTTCTTTGTGACCTTTGTGACCTTAAATGGAAGACCGTTTATCTCTGAAACGATCTTGAGTGTCTGTTCCTCGTTTTCCAGATCGGCCTTTTCGTCATCATACTTGAAGAATCTGGCCTCAAAAGGAGGTGGCGCGCTCGATTCGAGGTGGGCGGTCAGAGACCAGTATTCACGGGGATCAAAGGCCTGGATTTCGCGCTCCCTGTCACAGATCATCTTGACGGCCACAGACTGAACCCGGCCGGCGCTCAGGCCGCTCTTTACCTTTTTCCAGAGGAGCGGAGATATCTGGTACCCAACCAGCCGGTCCAAGATCCGTCTGGCCTGTTGAGAATCAAATTTATCCCTGTCAAGTTGCTGGGGAGAGGATACAGCGTCCCGGATGGCCTTTGCGGTCAGTTCGTTAAAGAGGACCCGGAACACTTCTTTATCTTTATTCTTTCCGCCCTTTTTCAACTCCCCGGCGATATGCCAGGCGATCGCTTCTCCTTCCCGGTCAGGATCTGGCGCCAAGTAGATCGCTTCGGCGCTGCTTCCAGCAGCCTTCAATTCCTTCAGAATTGTACCTTTTCCTTTAATCGTGACATAGTCGGGTTTGAAACCGTTTCCAATATCGACCCCTAACTTGCTGACGGGAAGATCTTTCACGTGCCCTACCGAGGCCATAATCTTAAAGTCGGGCCCCAAATACTTTCTAATGGTCCTGGCCTTTGCCGGTGATTCAATAATAAGCAGTTTCTTTGACATCCTTGTCATCCATTTGCGGGTTGCGGGTTACGGGATCTCTGTCATGGTACTTCGTGCGTTGTGCTTTGGACGCTACAGACTTTCTCACCGAACAAACATCTTACCGGGAAGCTGTTTCACGATCCCCTCTAACTCCATTTTCATCAGGATACCTGCCACTTTGCCCACATCCATTTTCCCCAGTCTTACGATGTCGTCCATATGCACAGGGTAATCTCCGATGATTTCATACACCTTCCTCTCGAATTCGTTCATATGCCGGGGTGTACCGTCGGCATCTCTCGGGACGCCTTTTACCAGGGTCCCTTTACCGATAAATCCGAATTCATCCAATATGTCATCCGCGTTTTCGATCAGTTTGGCCCCCTGCTTGATCAGAAAATGGGCCCCCGTGCTTTTAAAAGAATCAATACTTCCAGGCACGGCGAACACGTCGCGACCCTGATCCAGGGCCAGGGAGGCGGTAATTAAAGACCCGCTCTTCCTTGTGGCTTCCACGACGGCTGTTCCCCTGCTGAGTCCGCTGATGATCCGGTTGCGGATGGGAAAATTTTTGGGCTCAGGGGGGGTTCCTGTCACGAACTCCGAGACAATCGCACCGTTCTCCTCTATCTGTTTGAAAAGGGTTTTATTAGATGCAGGATAAACGACATCTATGCCGGTACCCACAACCCCTATGGTAAAACCTTTCCCCATCAGACACCCCCTGTGAGCGGCAGAATCTATCCCCCTTGCCAGGCCGCTGACAACGCCTGCTCCCCTTCTTGCAAGCCCTGACCCGATCCTTTCCGCAGCCTTGCGACCGTAATGGGTTGGATTTCTCGATCCAACAACGCCAACAAACGTCTGCGTCAAGGGGATCTCTTTACCCTTGACATACAATATCATTGGAGGATTATGGATCTCTCTCAGCAGTGCGGGGTAAGAGGGGTCGGTGTAAGCAACAATCCTGGCATGATATTTTTCTGCATTTCTTAATTCACCTTCAGCCTCTCTGTCAAGAGCGCGATCCATGATTTTCCTGGCAATATCTTTACGCATCCCCTCCACATTCATCAGTTCGGTCATGCCCGCACTAAAAACCGTTTCCGGGTCACCGAATGCTTGTATCAGCCTCTTGAGGACGGTATTGCCTAAACCCGGAATCATGTAGAGGGCCAGCCAGGCGAATCTATTATCCTGCGGTGTGCTCATGGTTTGTCACCAGGGGAGCCTGATACGGGTTACTGAATGCTGGTTACTGGACGCTCTCCTCGCGCCTCGAACATCTGAAACCCGGAACCTTTTTGTGACAGCATAACTCAAGCTTGAAATCTCTTTTTGTAGATTTAACGGGCGAATCAGACGTTCTTGAAAAGTCTCCAGATGGCGGGAATATAAAACAGGCTCACACAAATTAGTCAAGTTTTTTCCGGCCAAGACGTCACCCGCCTATCTCAACGGGCATCTTGGCATCTTTGATAAGAGTCGAAAGACCTCAGGCAGATCGGGGTTGGGACCGGTTCCCTTGTTCAGCCTGTCAAGAACCTGTAATGGATGATTCAGGATATCTGAGCCTTCTTGTTTGACGCCATGGTAGGTCAGGACCTTCTTGAGTGCCTTGTTCAAATCGATCGCTTTAAGCAGGGTGCCGCTTGAAAATTCCCTTTTCGCTGTGATGACGATTCCGGCCGACGTGTCGGGTCTCGCTTTCAGGACGATGAGATGACCCAATATCTGATCAGGAAGGGCCGGTTCCTTTGGCTGGTCAGGTTGCCCGGGGCTCACTATCTCAAAAAGATTACCTCTATGGATACCATGTTTGTGCCCATGATTGATATAGACAACCGAAAATTGACCGATAATCTCGTTCAAATCCTTGGCAGCTACAACCGGAAGTTTAAACCCTTTGCGGTCCTTTAACTTGTCCCATTCCGGGTTGGAAAGCTGAACACAGGGAGATACAGGCGCAAAAGGCAAAACAGGATCCCCCACGCGCATCGGTTTGTAGCATTCAACAATTTCTGCCTTGTATAAATCGGGTTTGATCTCCTGTTTCAGGACGATTCTCCCCAAAAAAGAGACCACATATCCGATGTCCTTCCCGGTGAGCGGGTGATCGAGTTCTGAGGAACTCCTGAAAACAGTAAAAAGGTCTCCCGGTTTGATGTTATGTCTTTTCTCAAAGGACACATAAACCGTATCGCCCTTTGCCAGAAAAATCCTTTCAGTTTCATCTGAGAAGAGACACCCCCATGGTTTCACCTTCTCAGGTGACAAGAACCCGAGGGCATCCACATCGGTTAGCTCGGAGACATCAATACCTGTAGAGGATTTGATCGGCGCTGCTGCATCCTTCACGCCGGATTGTGCCGCGGCGCCCGTAAAAAGGACCCAATTAAGAAGCAAAATGCCAGCGGCCATCACCAACCCAACGGCTCGATCTTTCTTTCTCAATGTCTTGTCCTCTTCACAAGGGACCAACGTGCACTAAAATATAGGCCGTCACCGGTTCTGTGAATCCTCGTATGAAACTCGAAACTGGAAACTGGATGTTCGACATTCGACATTCGATGTTCAATGCAGTTGCTGGTTATACTGGTTGCTCGTTCATCCTGCCGCAGGGTTCCGCCTCGATCAGAATGGCCCGCCTGCGGCCAGAGGCGGGGCTGAACCCTGAACCGTTACGGTAGAAGGATGACCTTCAAGGATAATATGGCACCCGCCAGAAAAGGGTGACCCAAGACCTGTAGACCGGCCCGGACCGTTTGTGAAATGTCGAAAAGACCGCCCGCGTGACCGGTATTCACATTACACATGAAGCATACAAGGCAGGGGTTCTGTTTGTCAAGTCACATCAAGGAGACGATTTTCAGGGTAGCGCTTTATAGCTGGCGAGATAAAAATGTATAAAATAGGCCTGGATGCGCAATGGCAAAGTCGTGGCAGGATACCTGTTTCGAAAGGTTGAATGGTCTCTTTTGGTCAAGACCAGAATTGCTGCGAGGGAAGGGAACAAAAAAACGAGTGGATATGGACTTATGGATGGTGGAAGGGCATAATAGCACCGCTGAGTCTGAAATTTTCGTTTTCGGAAGTCCATGAAAAAATTTTATGTTATCATTTCAATAAGTTTTATGGCAGTTATTCTGATCCTTAAGGAGGGTCGAATAAAGCGGCCGTCTGGACCGGTCCAGGAAGGGTGCATCTTCTGTCATGAGGGGGTGAAAGATTCGGACCCATCACATCCTGTTTCGGCCTTCGGGTGTTCCATCTGTCACTTAGGAAACAGATATTCATTCGATAGAGAAAGGGCTCATTTTACCATGGTTCGAAACCCGGGGGATCTCCGTGTGGTGGATAAGACCTGTGGAAAAACAGGTTGCCATTCGGATATGGCGTCGCGAGTGAAGCATAGTGTCATGGCCACAAACAAGGGGATCATCAGGATTATCCAGGAGCAGTGGCTCAAAATAGGAGAGGCGAAGGGTGACGCCCCTGTCGTCAGAGGTGTTGGGGTCCGTGACCTTTACGGAAAGACGCCTTATCAGAATCTTGCCATTGATCATTATGGAAAGATGTGCGGGGGGTGCCATCTCTGGAAGAAAAGGGGAGACGGCAGAAGGGAAGTGGGCAGACGAGGAGGGGGATGCAGCGATTGTCATGTATTGGATGAAGACAAAAAGGGAAGCGTCAAAAACAAGACGGCCGACCATCCTAAGATGACGACGAGAATCCCATCCGGGAACTGCTCAAAATGCCACAACCGGTCTGCAAGGATCGGCCTCTCTTATTTCGGAAGGTTTGAATCGGCAGGGTATGGGACGCCCTATGAAGGAAGCGGATTGAGCAGCAGGACCCTCTCCGGAAATCGTTTTTTTATGAATCTTCAGGCGGATGTCCACTTCAGAAAGGCCGGGATGGAATGTATTGACTGCCATACGGCCACCGGGCTGATGGGGGATGGAAACGCATACGATCATATGGAGGAACAGACGGATATCACCTGCCAGGCATGCCATTCCCCAGTGTTTTCCCTGATTGAGAGAGATGATTCTTTAGCCGGGCGATTGGCCTTTCTCAACAAACGGGTCCCCGGGGTCCTGAAGAAATCAGTCGGTCTCAGTAAGAAGGGAACGCCGATTTACCATCTCCAGAAGGAGGATGGCAAGGTCATCCTGTACCGCAAGATGGATGGCCTGCCCATTGAGATGAATATCCCATCGCCGGATAGGCCCCACCACCTTCTGAAGGGACATGAACGTCTCTCCTGCCAGGCCTGTCACGCCGCCTGGATACCCCAGTGCTATGGGTGCCACCTGACATACAGGAAATCGGAGCAGCAGACAGACTGGATAACAAAAGAGAAATCACCCGGCAGATGGGAAGAGACCCGCTCCTATATCCGTTTTTCGAGACCCGCGCTGGGCATCAGAAATAACCTTGGAGTCTTTCCCATCTCTCCGTGCCAGATGTTTGTCTCTGTTTTTGACCGATCCGGAGAATACCGAAAGGATCGATCATTCAAAGTCATGAACCTGTCGGCATTTGATCCCCATACGACTTCTAAAAAATCGAGGACATGCCTGGAATGCCATGAAGAACCCAAGGTCATCGGGTTGGGTGACGGCATCCTTCATCAGAAGAATGGCAAGCGGGTGTTCAGACCGACCTCTGATGCGTCTTCTTCAGGGATGGACCTTTCGCATCCTTTGGACGCGTATGTCAATCTGGACGGGGAACCCCTTCAGACAGGCTTCGGGAATGGCGTGAGACCCTTCAACAGGGCCGAGATCGACCGGATTTTCGAGGTGGCCCCATGCCTCGGATGCCACTCCGGTTATGATGACAGGGTCTACGGGGATTTTCAGAAATCAAAGAAACGATTTGAGACAGATGCGGGACTGCCATGTTTGAAATAAAGATCTCCAACCATGCGCCTCACCTGATGGTCACGGCCACTCACCTCCTGACGGCCATGGGGATTCTTCTCTGTATTTTTCTCATGCCCTGCCATACCCTGGCTTCGGAAAAAATCAATTACGCCGACTGCCTCGGCTGTCACAAGGGGATCGAACCGATCAGCGCCCGTCACCTTTTTGAGTGCGCTGTCTGCCACGTGCGGCCCGGGGACAGACAGGCGAAGACCCTTACCGCTCATCAGGAAATCATTCGGAATCCTTCGGCACCTGAACATGTGGCGATCTTTTGTATACGGTGCCACGAAAAAGAAATTAGACAGGTTCGCAATTCCCTTCATTCGTCCATGGCCGGGGTTATCAACCAGACACGGTACCTCTGGGGGGCGCAGGAGGTGGCAGCCCCGGCCATTTACGGGCTGAGCGGGCCCCTGAAGCCGTTGCCAGAGACTGAAGCATCGATCTATCCGGAAACTCCGGTCATGCTGGTGGATGATTTTCTGAGGCGGCGGTGCCTCAGGTGTCATATCCACACCAAAGGCCCGGCCGGCGCAGGGCTTTACAGAGGAACCGGCTGTTCTGCCTGTCATGTGCTTTACAATGACGAGGGCCGATATGAGGGCAGGGACCCGGCCATCGATCGGTCCAGAAAGGGGTACCCTCTCAGGCACGCCTTTACAAAACAGATCCCGAATGGGCAATGCCTCCATTGTCATAACCATAATCATGTGGGCGCGGATTATGAGGGACTCTTCGAGCACGATTTCAGCGACACGTACCGGTCACCCATGGTGAACGGCCGGCTCAAGCCGATGATGTATGGACTGGATCATCACCACTTGACGAAGGACATTCATTCGCAAAAGGGACTCTGGTGCATCGACTGTCACACCCGGAAAGATGTTATGGGAGACGGGCATATGTACAGTTACCAGATGGAGGTCCCGAAGCGGTCGTGCAGCGATTGTCACGGCGGTTTTCGGGGGAAGTCTCCTGATATGGCAAATAGGGCGATCCGAAAGGACTCGGGCGGGCTTCTCTTTATCTCCAAAAACCATGGAAGGAGGCATCGGCTGCCCCGGTTTCGATCGGATTCAACCGGTCACAGGATCGAGGCCCACGCCAGGGTCAGGTGCAGCGCCTGCCACGCCCAGTGGTCTTTTCAGGACTATGGATTGAGCGTCATGCGCGAAGACCGGATCAATGATTACAAGTGGCGCCATCTCAACGTTCAGGGGGATCCCTATCTGGAGGGGATATTGAGGGACGCTGCCGAGAGCCCGGAAACAGCCTATCCTGTTTCAATTGACCGTTTATCCGGTGAGGAAAGACTGGGGATCTGGTCTGCGGGGTGGCGGTTCAGACGATGGGAACCGATGCCCTTGGGTGTGGACCCTGCCGGCAGGGTCGCCATATTGCGCCCTCTCTATCAGTACCTCGTCTCCTATGTGGATCGCTTGGGGAATATTCCTCTGGACAGTGTCGAGCCATCACGGGGAGATGGCACCGGAAAGGGGTGGGCATTTATGCCGTATGTCCCTCATACCACAGCGCCGTTCGGGAGGGCGTGTACGGCCTGTCACCAAAACAGGGCGGCCGCAGGGCTCGGCATTCAGGAGGAAATCACCGTCGATAATGCGCTAACGATCCCGTCTCCGCCCGCGGTCAAGACCATGCGACTCCTGAATCCACAAGAGCAGGAGAGACTGCTTCAGCCAACAAGGAAGTGGCATAGAGAAAGGCTTAAGGTCTCAAAAACAGATCACGAATGAAAGGGATCTCATCCTCAGCTAATAATAACAATCGCTTCGCTGGGTATGACCTCAGGCCACTCGATCTGAATTATTTGAGGATCCAAGGAGGTCCCCCGCCTCACGCCTATCTGCTCTCCAAGACCTCTCTGACTTTTTGAGACAGATGATCCAGTTTGAAGGGTTTCTGAATAAAGGCATCACACCCCCTGTTCAATATCTCTTTGGCTTCTCCTTCTAAACTATACCCGCTTGATAATAGGACCTTTACCCCGGGGTCCATCTCTTTCAGCCTGTCAAAGGTCTCCCCTCCACCCATAACGGGCATCACCATGTCAAGGAGAACCATGTCAATTCTGCCCTGGTTTTTCCGGTACAATTCCAGGGCCTCTTTACCATCGCCGGCCGAAAGGACTTCATAACCCAATTCCTGCAGCATCTGCCCGGCGGCATCAATGATAGTCTCCTCATCATCAACCAAAAGTACTCGTCCTTTACCCTTCACAGGCCTATCAGAAAATCCCTTTTCCTCTCTTATTTCTTTTTCCGTTGCAGGCAGACAAATTGTGAAAGTCGTTCCGTGGCCTTTTTGGGATTCCACGTCAATATATCCGCCATGACCCTTTATAATACCGTAAGCAGAGGCCAGCCCGAGACCCGTACCACTGGCAAACCCCTTTGTTGTAAAGAAGGGCTCGAAGATGTGATCCACGATCTCTTTGTCCATGCCCACGCCCGTATCCCTGACAGTCAGCAGGACATAGTTTCCGGGCCTTACCTTGTAGGGCCTGTCGGTCATATCCTTGTCGGTAACATTCATTGTCTTCAAGAAAAGATCCCCGCCCAAGGGCATGGCATCCGCCGCGTTGACATAGAGATTCAGCAGGACCTGCTCAATCTGCCCCTGGTCCGCCTTTATGCCATAGAGCTTATCAGCAAGATCTTGATGAACCGTGAGCTCTTTTTTGGTCATCCCAAGGGTAACGGCCGTCTCTTTAACCAACTGGTTCAGGCTAATGGGCTTTACCTCATATCTTCCTTCCCTGGCATATCCAAGGAGCTGGCTGGTCAGTTTGGACCCGCTGTCAACCAGTTTTTCGATGCTCTTTAGTCTTTTATAACTGGCATGATGGGGATCGGTATCCAATAGGATCAAAGATGTATAGCCCATGATACCCATGAGTAGGTTGTTAAAATTGTGGGCGATACCTCCGGCCAGGGTACCTATGGCCTCCATCCTCTGTGCATGTTGGAGCTGGGTTGCCATTCTCTTTCTTTCTTCCTCGACAAGCTTGAGTTCGGTGACATCCCGTGCAATCCCCCGAAACCCCACTGGCCGGCCCTCTTTGTCCCTCATGAGGGAGGCAGACAAGTCATGAGAGTCCTTACTGCCGTCCTTTCTAATTATTTCATAGCTCACGTTTTTTACGGGTTTTCCTGTCCGGTAGATCTGGTTAAAGAGGGTAAAGATTTTCTTGGAGGACTCAAAAGGCATATAATCACGGTTATTCATACCTTCCAACTCGTCCCTGGAATATCCAAAAAGCTTAGGTAGTGAATCATTGAAAAATGTAAAGTTACCCGCAAGATCAACCTCGAAATATGCCTCTTCAATGCTTTCAAGGATGGTTCTGTATCTCTCCTCGCTCTGCCGCAAGGCCTCTTCAGCAAGCTTCTGTTGGGTGATGTTGAGCAGAATAGAATCAAAATGAGAGACGTCTCCATCTTTGCCATACACCACACGTGAGGTGACCGATGTATGGATGGGGGTTCCGTCTTTTTTCAAAAATGTTCGTTCATAATTTAGAATTGCCCCTTTCTTTATTAAGCTATCAGAGTATTTTTTTCTTTCCTCAGGATTTTGATATAAGCTGGAGGGAGTGATATCCTTGACTTCTTGCTCGTTCTCGTATCCGAACATTTTGCAAAAGGCAGGATTTGCCATAAGAAACGCCCCTTCAGGACCGGGTGTATTTCTATAAACCGCAACCGGCAGGTTGTCTATAAGCGTTCTGTATCGTTTTTCGCTCTCCTTCAACGCCTCCTCGGCCTGTCTGAGTTTTTGCATTTCTTGTTCTAACCCGCTTATCCTCTGTTCCAATTCCTCATAAGTCGGTTTTCCGGCCATATGAAAATCCTCCAAACACTACGAAAGACAAAAAAGGTCTTTACTGATCT
>CAZACO010000054.1:0-12340 GCA_964483185.1 uncultured Desulfobacteraceae bacterium | reverse complement strand
TTGACATAACCCCCCCATCCAAACAAACGCCCCCCGCCTTCCCCTCGATATTTTTTTCCCGTTCTAATCTTTTTTAGAGGATCTCAGATCAAAAACCAGATCATCGTATTCTCTGCTATCCGGTCTCCGCTCGCCGCTCCTCTTCGCTCCGGATCTCGCGCCTGAGAAGCTTTCCCACCTTTGACTTGGGGAGCATGTCTCTGAATTCGATGTACTGGGGAACCTTGTAGCTGGCCAGTCTTTTCCGGCACCACCGGATCAAATCATAGCCGGTAATCCCTTTCACGTCTTCCTTGAGGACCACAAAGGCCTTGATCCGTTCACCCACCTTCTCATCGGGGATGCCCACCACACAGGCGCCGATGACGGCCTGGTTTTCCTGCAACACCGCTTCGATCTCGGATGAGGAAACCCGGTAGCCTTTGTGCTTGATGGTATCCACTGTGCGGTCAACAAAATAATAATGGCCGTTCTCATCCATGGTCAGCACATCGGCGGTCCGGTAATAGAGAAGGTCGTCAATTTCCACAAAGGCCTCTTGGGTCTCTTCCGGTTTGTTCCAGTAGGCCCTGACCATGCGGTCCGAATGAACCAGGGCCTCGCCCTGCTCGCCGGGAGGAGTCGGTTCCAGCGTGGCCGGATCCACGAGTTTGACCTTTTTGCTGGGGACCACCCGACCGATGCTCTTGGGAGGATTGGTCTCGTCGGTGCGGCACATGGTAACCCCGCCGCAGGTCTCGGTGGCCCCGTACCCCTGGTAGATGGGCCGGTCAAACTTTTTGCGCCACCGGTTGCCGATCTCTTCGGGCAGTACATCCCCCCCGTTGAAACAGTAGGTGAGGGAAGAGAGATCGTAAAAATCGATGCGGTCATGTTCCAGGATCATCCGGTATAAGGTGGGCACCCCGATCAGGGATTTGGCGCGGAAACGCTGGATCGAATCAAAGATGGCGTCCAGGTTCACCTTGGGCATCAGCACGATGGCCCCCCCCACCAGAAGGGCGCTCAACGCACAGGTCTGCCCCAGGATATGAAACAGGGGCGCAGAACCCAACACCACATTGTCCTCGGGTTTGAACAGGGGGTCGCAAATGGAAATCTGCTCCCCCGCTGACTCCAGGTACAGCCCGTGGGAGATCGGAACGCCCTTGGGGAACTTGGTGGTGCCGCCGGTATAGATGATCTCCGCAGTGTCCCTCCCCTTCTGGGTGAGGGGCGGCAGGGTACTGGAGCCCCGCACGTCTTTGAGCATATCCCTGAACCAGAGGGTATCGTCCTCACGTGAGACCTTTCCCTTGGGCACCCGGTCAAAGGCCCAGCCAAACAGCTTTTTCCACCAGGGGAGCAGGTCTGTGAGCTTGACGGCCACGGCTTTCTTGAGCCCGGTTTCGGGTATGGCCTGCCTCACGTAACCATAATTGGTATCGGAACAAACGACATAGCCCGCGCCGCTGTCATTGGCGATATAGATGAGATCGTGTTGCGTATAGATCGGCGTGATCGGCACCACGACGGCGCCGGCCCTCTGTATGCCCAGCCAGGCCACAACCCAGTGGATGCTGTTGGGCACATAGAGGACCACCCGGTCCCCTTCGGCCACGCCCGCGTCCCGCAACGCGGCGGCGAAATTCTCGGCCAGCCGGAGGACGGCCTCATACGTAAAGCGCGTGCCCAGGTAAATAACGGCTGTTTTATTGCCGTTTTCCCTGGCTGCCGAGGCAACGGCCTCAAAAATATTTCCTTCGGGGTCGTGTGCGGTCATGGATATCAAACACCAAAATAGGCGGCCTTGACCTCAGGGTTGTCCATCAGTTCCGGGCCGGTACCGGTTAATGTCAACATGCCGTTTTCGATAATGTAGCCGAAATCGATCATCGGAAGAACGGGCCGGGCGAACTGCTCGCTGATAACCACGGTAATGCCCGAGTCCCTTTTCATATCTTTGATAGCCCCTATCAGCAGGTGTTGCATCATGGGACTCAATCCGAGGAGGGGTTCGTCTAAGAGAAGCAGCGTGGGCCGGGCGACCAGGGCCATGCCCACGGCTAACATCTGCTGTTCGCCGCCACTCATGAAACCGGCCTTGCGCGATTTGAGGGGAATCAGGGCCGGGAACAGGTCGAACACATAGTCAATGGTTTCCTGGACTTCGGATCGTTTCCGCAGATACCCCGCCATTCGCAGGTTCTGAAGCACGCCGCTTTCCGGAAAAATGGGATGGCGCTCTCGACAGAGGACGATCCCCTTTTTGACCCGCTCGCTGGGCCGGGTATGGGTAATATCCTTTCCCTCAAAAACGATCTTCCCGTAGACGGTAATCCGTTCGCCGCCCCGCCGTTTTTCTTTGATCCGCATATCGATGATCAACCCGGAGACGGTGTTCATCAATGTGGTTTTCCCTGCACTGTTGGAACCGATGACCCCCACCACTTGCCCTTCTCGCACTTCCATTCCGAAATCGTTCAAGGCCAGGGCGTTTTCAAAAAAGACCATCAGGTTTTGAACCTCAAGCATCCCTTCCTCTCAATCCGCCTCGCTTCCCAGGTAGGCCTCCTTGACGGCGGGGCTTTTCATGACCTCGTCTGCCTGCCCCTCGGCAATCTTTCGGCCATAGTTCAGGACCATCACCCGGTCGGCAATGCGGAACAGTTCCTTAAGACGATGTTCGATCATGATAAGGGTCTTACCCTGGTATTTGAGCTTTTCGATAATCGGCACAATGCTCGCCACCTCGGCCAGGCTCAAGCCGGAAAAGAGTTCATCCAGGATAATCAGGTCCGGCCGAAGGGCCATGCCCTTGGCCAATTCCAGCCGTTTCAGGTACCCCTGTGGCAGGGCGCCCGCCTTTTTGTAGGATACATAGGCATCCCGTTCAAAGCCCACCTCTTCCAGCAAATCCAGGGCCACCGCGCTCCGGTCTCCATATCGCCCCCCGGCGAGTTTCTTCACCCGAGGGGAATAGAGGGGCACAATCAGGTTTTTGTAGGCCGGCAACTGGTAAAAGGGGCGGACCATCTGAAAGGTTCGGGAAATCCCCTCTCCCACCACCTTGTAGGGGGGCCACCCGGTGATGTCCGTGCCGCGAAATTCAATGCGGCCCGCCACCGGTTTCACGAAGCCTGTGATGAGATTCACCAGGGTGGTCTTCCCGCTTCCATTGGGCCCGATGACCCCCAGCAGATCCCCTTCCTGAAGGTCAAAATCCACGTTGGATACCGCCGTCACCCCGCCGAATGTCTTGGTAAGCCCTGAAACCCTGAGCAAGGGCGCCTGGTCCTTCATTCCACGTCCACCCATCTTTCCATCTGCTGATATTTCCGCTGAATAAAGGGGAAGATCCCCTCGGGCACCCCCACCACAAAGACGACCAGGAACAGCCCGTAAAAAACAATCCTGAGGGCGCCAAGGGCCCGGAGCATCTCAGAGAGCGGCACAAGGATAAAGGCACCGATCAAGGGGCCGGCAAAGGTGCCGACGCCCCCCACCACGGCGGCCGCCACCGGCATGATGGAATAGTCCAGGGCAAACCCGGGCATGCCCGCGAACATATCCATGTGGGTGCCGAAGGCCCCGGCAAAACATCCCACGCAGGCCCCCAGAAAGAGTACCTGGGTCTTATACCAGTAGATGTTGAGCCCCGCGCTCATGACAGCGCGGTCATTGTCGCTGATCCCCCTGATCACCAGACCGTAATCGGACCCCATGATCCGCCGAAACCCAAACAGCGCCGCCAGCAGGGCCAGCTGAATGATAAACAGGGCCGTCAACGCGTTGGGGAAAGGCGTGAGCCCCGTCAATCCTTCAGTACCCCCCAGGATGCGCGTGGCCTCCACCAGTCTGCTCAGCATGAGCGGCAGGACGAGTGTCACCATGGCAAAATAGATCCCGCGAAGCCGCAATACCGGGAGCAGCAGGATCGTACAGAGCAGTCCTCCGGCGATGGTAGCCACGGGCAGGGTCAGGATCGGCGGCAGCCCCGCATAATAGTTCAGGGAACCGGCCAGGTAGGATCCGATCCCGAAAAACAGGGCCTGGCCTAAGGAAAGGAGCCCCGCACACATGAGCATGTCCCAGCTCATGGCCAGCAGCGCATAGATGGCAGTGGAAATGATCACCTCCCGCCAGTAGCTGCTGAGCATCGGCGAAAAACAGAGGAGCCCAACCACTGGAATAGCGCCGGGAATCAGCAGGTAGAGCATTTCCCGGTATGATGTAAGGGCGAAGATATCGGCTGATCGCGCCTTGATCCCCCTATCTATTCTTTCCTTGCGTCTCTCCATGGCGTCAACAAGAAGTGCCTAAAGTTTAAAGTGCCTAAAGTGATCTAAAGTTAAGGTACTTCGTGTCATTCTTATGAAATTGTAGAAATCCAAAGGATCCATCACCTCCCTTACAGGATCTCAAGAAATTATGAAGCAATGTACTCTTCCTAGATTTAGGCATTTTAGCTCACTTTAGGCACTTGCTATTTATATCCTCTCTTCAAGTTCTTTCTGGTGGCTGAAAAGCCCTGACGGTTTCACCACCAGGACGATGGCGATGGCAATCAGGCTCACCAGCATCATCCAATGGGGTTCCAGGTAGTTGGCCGTAATGGTCTGGGAATAGCCGATGAGCACGCTGGCCACCAGTATCCCCACGGTGCTTCCCAGCCCACCCACAATGCACACGGCTAAGGCATTGATCAAGACCTCATATCCCCCTTCCACCGCAATGGTCCCGAGCGGCAGGATGACCACGGCTGCAATAGCCGCCAACGCACACCCGATGGCCATGCTCAGGGCGCCGATAAAATCGGCATCGATTCCAAAGGTCAGGGCCGTCCGTTCATCCTGGGCAATGGCCCTGAAGGCCCTTCCCATCCGGGTATGGTTGGTAAAGAGATAGAGGCCTGCGGTCAGCCCCACGGCAATGAGACCGATAATCATTCGCTGGTAATCGATGTAGACATCTCCTACACTGAAACTGCCGTCAAAAAATACGGGAATGGTATAGCGAAATCCCACGAAATTAAAATATCGGAACAGCTCCATGATGGCCAGCCCCAGACCGAATGTGGCCATTACCTCGGAAAGGGGCATTCCCTTGATCCTCAGGATCACCCCATAATAGATGCCCAGTCCCATCAAGGCCGCCAGAAGGATGGCGATCAGGACGGAAATTAGATAAGGGAGCGCGAAGGTGTTTAAAATGACCCAGACGGAAAAACCGGAAAAGATATAGACGGCCCCATACGCAAAATTGGCCACGCCGCTGATGCCGAAAGTGAGGTTGAATCCCATGGCCAGGAGGGCCAGGATCGCACTGTTGACAAAACCGTAGATGATGGTACCTAACAGCATGAGAAGTGCCTAAAGTGAGCTAAAGTGACTAAAGTGACTAAAGTGACTGAAGTCTGAAGTGCCTGAAGGTGCAAATGCCTTACTTGGACGAGCCGGAACCAAACAGGTCTACCGCCAGGACGCGAAGGGTATGGGGTTCCCACGCCGGAGCGTGGGAACCAGGCGGAATATGTTTGTCCTTTCAGTCCGTTGATTCCTTTTGCTACCATTTCGGATCGCGGACTGAGGGCACACTCTCCTTGAACCCGTGAACCGTTAAAACGCGGATTACTTGGCCGGCTTGAGACCTTCCGGCAATTCGATCTTGGCTTCCGCCACTGACGGAGGATACACAATGACGCGTTTTCCCGGCTCGCGCCACTGGATCATGCATCCCAAGGCCTCCACTTCCGGGTCGTTGCCATAGATCACCTGATGATCCTTGCCGAACTTGATGCGGCCCATGGCCCCCATCCGGTCGGTCTTTTCCAGTGCAGCCACAACCTTATCTCCGTTAACACTGCCCGCCTTCTCTATGGCGTCTTTGAGTATGTAAATCATCTCGTATGCAGGGGCGGGCGAATGCCCGGCTTCAATCGGCTTGCCATATTTCTTCTCATACTTCTCGGCAAATTCAACCGACTTGGGGACTTTGGGAACAGGCATATTGCCGATTTCAAAAATGCAGTTCATGGCACCCGCGATCTTTCCATCAAAGGACTTCCAGGCCCCGGGACCCGCCAGGGGAGAGATAAAACCGGCCATCAAGGCAGGGATATGCATGGTCTTCCACTGTTTCACCAGGATTCCGCTCTGGGGCATATCAAATATGGGAAGGATGACCTGGGCGCCTTTTGCCTTTGCCTGCATGAGGCCTGCTGAAAAATCCGAAGACCCGGTCGGGTACTGCTGCCGGCCCACAACCTCCCATTTCATCTTATCAAAGACCAGCTTTATCATGAGGTCGCCGGTCATCCTTGCCCAGGCCACATCCTGATTCATGATAAAGACCTTGTTAAAACCAAACTCCTTGTTCAGATAGGCCATGGTGCCGCCCAGATACTTGATGAGGTAGACCGCATTCAGGCAAACCCGGAAGGTGTACTTGTATTTATCATAATCGGTCGTCACCTTCTTTTGCATCCCCGGCGACATGGCCGTCCCCAATATCATAGGGACCTTGTACTGACCCACCACGTCCATACAGGCGATGGCGCATTCGGACCTGAACGATCCGAAAATAATGAAATCGGCCTTGTCTTCCAGGATCAGCTTCTTATGTGCCCGGATGACATCGCTCACCGGGACACCGGGTTCCGCGCCCCGGGCATCGATAGCCACCACCTTGAACGGTCTCGTGACGCCGCCCACATTGACGCCCCCGGCCGCGTTTATCTCATCTACGGCCATGTTCACACAGGCAAGACCTTCTTTCCCTTCAAGGAATCCGAGGGAGGTCGGTACGCCTAAGATAATCGGGTCAGCCGCATGAACGGTCTGAAGCGGGGCTGCCAGCACAATCAAGAAGGCCAACACTAAAGACAGAAAATAGATGCTTTTTTTCATGAATTCCCTCCTCACACGTTTAATGGTTTTTGGGTATCTCCCAAGGACCCGCTGTCCTATGCTCATCTTTTCGCTCAATCTTGGTCTTTAGGGGCATGGCGAGATGGAGGCGCTTTCCATAACCGTGTCCCCTGCTTTCAAGGGACGATGGTGCGCCCGGTATCCATTCAGACAGGATCTGTATAATAGGTGAATAGGGATCGCGTGTCAATTCAGAAAAAAAGCCCCTTCCGTAAAAATATAGAAGGGGCTTTTTGGTTTTAAACAGGAGCAAAATTGAAGGAACCCTAATTCACGATGTCACATTTGGTTTAGAAGGTGATCTGGAACTGGACACCGTAGATGGCGTAGTTGCCGAGATTATCTGAAATCCCTTCACCCCTGTAATTGAGCTTAAGATCTCCATCGTCATACCACATACACTCCGGTCGAATCCTGAAACCCTTGGCCAGATCGATCGGGACGCTGAACCCGAACATCTGGCTCTTTGCCTCGATATCTATCCCCCATAACTGGTTCTTGGTCCTCATGGTCCCGTATATGAGATGCGGGGTGACAGGACCCAATTTGTAGGAAAGGTCGACCCAGAAGCTGTAGGTCTCAGCATTGTGAACGCCTCCACTGTCGCTGATCAGGGCGCTCGATAACTGTGCAGGATAGCTGTACCCGATGAGACCCCGAGTGTTGCCCCAGTTCTTGCCCCAGTTGCCCTCTGCTGAAATACCCAAAGGCCCGAACCCGGTCTTAAATCCTAACGAACCGATGTAGGAATTGAGCGAATTGTCAACCCCGCTGTCCCACGTCCCTATTCTGTCAACCGTCCTGTGCTGGTACAGAAAGCTGGGATAAATCTGGACAGGACCGGCATATATCGGGAGGCCGATGTCAATCCTCGGGATCCTGCTGCTGTTTTCATATGGATTCGTTCCAATAAGATTCCAGGGGCCAAAAGATCCCACGTCCTTCGCCGCCCCGTTGGGGTCAACCAGGGCGATGGCAAGCCTTGCGACCTTACCGAACTTGAAGGTTCCTCTCACCTGGACAACACGGTCTGAGTAGAAATCACCATAACCCACACCGATGATGTTGAGAGAGCCAGACCTTGTTCCCAACAACTGTGACGGGTATAGAGGTGAGAACGGGGTCGTGGTCTTACCGGCCAGGATCTGAAACATCGGATTGACATCCCACCAGCCATAGGCGTGCCTCAGCTCGACACCGTCGTCGGTCGCGCCGTTAATTCCACCGCCCGACTGGCCGATTCCAAACTCGATATACATCCCCACATTGTCTTCATTGGTCCACCAGCCGTAGAGGCGGGTGATGTTGGGGAGCTGAATAGCCGTCGTCGTATAGGACGTCTTTCCATCTCCGACCCCCCACACATCGGCATTCCTCTTGTCCCTGTCCATGTAGTAAAAATCCGTGAAAATAATACCGCCGATCTTGACCTTTGCCATGGCAGGCATTGTAAATGCGACCAGCAGCAGGGCTGCAATACCGATTACAAATATAAATAGTTTTTTCATCACGCTTCCCTCTAAAAAAAAGCCCCCTTCCAAAATTACAGGGAAGAGGGCTCGTTAATCATCCACCGGGTCCGAATCGGGTCAGCCGCATGAACGGTCTGAAGCGGGGCTGCCAGCACAATCAAGAAGGCCATCACGAAAGACAGAAAACAGATGCTTTTTTTCATGAATTCCCTCCTCACACGTTTAATGGTTTTTACTATCTGCCAAGGACCCTGCGTCCCGTGACCGTCTTTACTACTTCTTGTCCTGCCCGGCCCCATAATCCCAGACGTCAGCCAGGTCTATGCCTTCAGCAAACACAGCCGGATCGATATCCCGAAAGAAGGCTTCATCAAAAAAACACCCGGGGAGAGGCACAAACAGTATATCCTGCCGGGTGCTGATGACCGCCGTGATACGCTCGACACTGTCATCCCATTGCGCATCATCCAGGATATGCCACTTAATAGGCCGCAGAGGGATTGTACATCAGGAGACCCTGAAAAACAACCCATCTTTTTTGCCGGGCAGTCACAGGAATTGTCGGAAAGTGCACAAGAAAACCCCATTCCTATAAGATGAAGCTCTGGGTTTTTGTTCAGCAGCAGTCTACATGGATAGGGCCAAGAGTCGTGTCTAGAGTCGTGTCCGTTCCATTGCAGAGCTGTCGGTTAAAGCGATCAAGCACAGTCAAGCACAGTCATCGAAATCTCTGCCGGCAAGGGGAACACCAATCAGTGAAGAAAGATGCAGCCGTTTTTCGCAATGGTGCAGTTCTCCCATAGCGGCAATGGTCTCTTTAAAGAGCGGAGGGGAATTTTAATCATTGAAGCGTAAGAAGCATATGTGTTATTCAAATAACGAGCATCACCCTCGATCGGTAACGAACCCGAATGAAGTGCTCTCCATTCAGACTTGCTAGGATGAACGGGTTGAGATGAGCGTTAATGGCAATCAAAAATGAGGAAGAAGGTTGAAGAACACTATGGTAAATTTAACCGATTATATTGAATTTAAGGGGGTTAAAGTTTACTACACAAAAGAATTAAATGGTGGGGGAGCTGATTTTGGTCAAGATTACATCGATTTCATAGGGGAAAATTTTCCACCGCAAGAAAGAATATTTGAGTGGTGTTCCGGGCCGGGCTTTATCGGCTTTTCTCTCCTGGCACATGGTCTCTGCAAATCACTATGCCTTGCAGACATCAATCCTTTAGCCATTGAGGCATGCCTAAAAACAGTACGATTAAACAACCTCGAAAGTAAGGTCACGGTCTATCTTTCCGATAATCTCAAAAACATCCCTCCTTCCGAAAAATGGGATCTGGTCGTGGGGAATCCCCCACATTTTAAGCGTGTTTGCACGAAAAAAAGGAGCCCCGAAATCATATTTTTGGACAAAGGCTGGGCCCTTCACAGGGAGTTTTATAAAGATGTGGGCAAATTCCTAAAGGAGAACGGAACATTAGTGATTCAAGAAAATTCTCTGCGATCCAGCGTGGAGAGCTTTAGAGAAATGATTGAATCCAACGGTCTTTCAATTGTTGATACGCCAATCTGCAGATTGGATTCAAGGTACTATTATATACGGGCTGTAAAATGCGAATAAGAGGGATCACGCCTCAGACCCAATAATTTCATAAGGTTTATCATTCCATTTGCCCATACCCACAAAAAAAGCCCCCTTCCCACTTTTCATGGTAAGGGGGCTTTTGGTTCAATAAGGGCCTATACCGAAAAGACCCTTGGTTAAAGTTAGTGTTTAGAAGGTGATCTGGAACTGCACACCGTAAATGGCGTATTTGCCCATATCTGTACTTGTTGTGGAACCCGTATTAACATCACCATCGTCATACCACATCAATTCAGGCCTGATGCTGAAACCCTTGGCAAGAGTAATCGGGATGCTGAAGCCCCACATCTGGGTCTTTGCATCCTGACTAAGGCCCGCAGCACTCTCGTTCTTTGATTTCTGCTGGCCATACATCAAATGAGGCGTCACCGGGCCGAATTTAAATGACAGGTCAACCCAGAAGGAGTAGGTCTCTGCATCGTGAATCTGACCGTTGTCTTTGAGAGTGGCGCTTGCGATTCCCGGCCGGGCGGCGCTTGTAACGGACGGGCTGGTACCGAAGAGAGAGCGGGTGTTGCCCCAGTTTTTGCCCCAGTTTCCTTCTGCGGCAATTCCAAAGGGACCAAAACCGGCCTTTGCTCCGATTGAACCGATGTAGGAATTGATGGAGTTGTCAACACCATCATTTAATGCCCCAAGTCTGTCAACGGTCCTGTGCTGGTACAGAAAACCGGGATAGATAGAAACAGGACCGAGATAGATCGGGACACCGACATCGATCCTCGGGATCTTGGTATTGGTCTGGTAGTCTGTACCTTCAGTACCGTGCCAAGGGCCATACTGGCCTGCTACTGCAGTACCGTTAGGATCAACTAAGGCTATGGCAAGCCTTGCGACCTTACCGAACTTAAAGGTACCACGGACCTGGGCAAAACGGCCTGAGTAGAAATCACCGTATCCCACGCCGATGATGTTGACAGTCCCGGACCTGGTTCCTAACAATTGTGACGGGTTAAGGGGCGAGAACGGGGTAGTGCTCTTACCGGCCATGATTTGAAACATCGGGTTGATATCCCACCAGCCATAGGCATGCCTGAGAATCACATCGCTATCCTGATTAATATGGGCAGACGTTGCTTTTGTTGGTCCGTAATCCTTTCCGACCAAAGTGTTCCCGCCATCTTGACCTATTCCAAACTCGATATACATCCCCACATTGTCTTCATTGTCCCACTGGGCGTAAAGGCGGGTGATATCGGGGAGCTGTATCGCTGTGTTGGTAAAAGGATCATCGCCCATCCCTTTTACGCGTGCATTGGATTGATCCCTGTCAAGGTAATAGAAATCGGTGAAAATAATACCGCCGATCTTGACCTTTGCCATGGCAGGCATTGTAAAAGCGACCAGCAGCAGGGCTGCAATACCAATTACAAATAGTTTCTTCATTACTCTCTCCTCCTAAAAATTGTTTTCGGTTAAACGCCTCTAACTTCATAAACTATTAAAATATAATGAAATCTATCGCCTCCCTTCTATAAATAAAATCATAAACAATAGTATTTCCTCAAGAATACTGGATGTTATGATCCTTCGTGGCCTCCTGTTTAACAAGTTATGAAAGAAATGTCAAGCATTTTTATCAGTTTCAGCCTTTTCCCTGATGCCCTCCGCAACATTTTCACGAATATCTGCCGTTCGGGGGTGACCTTTGAAGAACGCCCCCTTTCGCCCGACCTCTCCGTTGCGTTCACATTGTAACCCTCGAAATATTCAATATATTCCTCCAGTTATTCACGCTGTCAGCAGGAAACGTTTTTCGAAAGTCTCCGGGGGTTAGCGCAAACCTGAAGAAACTGCCAACCGCCTTCTTGCCTCCGCATTTTGAAAAGGCCTCAGCGTGGCGGTTTTTTACAATAATTCTGGCCAAAAGTCAAGAATAAAACGGGCCAAACCGGCCTTGACACCCCAACGTCTTCCTTGCTATAATCATACCCTAAAAAAAGGGCGCAGGCTGATCAACGTTTCATGTAAATATTTTTGGTATCCTTCATAACAACCGAAAAGTAGTTTACAGTTTTCATGTTAGCCGGGTTGCAGTTTAATTTGTTTGATTCGTTCTATTGGTTAAATTAGCTTGTAAATCCACCCAATTAGACCAAGTGAACGGATCATGTCTTGCGTAACTGTCTTCCGAAAGCGTAAACTGCTAAATATAAGGATGTCATATTTTTTCTTTGGTTTTCTTCCCGAGCTTTACGCCGTTGCGTGATACCTTTTTACTTCCGGTTTATCCGGGTTAGGAGATACTCAATGAAAGTCCTCGTAAGCGATCCTTTATCTGATGTGGGTGTGGAGATCTTCCAGGAAAC
>CAZACO010000053.1:0-12340 GCA_964483185.1 uncultured Desulfobacteraceae bacterium | reverse complement strand
TCAAACAGGATCTTTTCTCTGGATATCTCCGGGTCCTGATGATTCACCTTTTCCACCTTCAAAAGGGCAAAATACCGCTCCGATTCCTTTGGCGGCCGTATCTGCCCGGAGACCGTATCCCCCTTTCTCAGGTTAAACCGACGGATCTGGGAGGGAGAGATATAGATATCGTCGGGGCCGGGAAGGTAGTTTGCGTCCGGCGCCCTTAAAAACCCGAAGCCATCTGGAAGGATTTCCAGGACCCCTTCACCATAGATCAAGCCGTTTCGCGCTGAATGGGCCTGGAGCAGGGAGAAGGTAAGATCCTGCTTTCGCATCCCGGATGCCCCCTCAATGTTAAATTCCTTGGCCATTTCTGTCAGTTCACTAATCTTCATTTCTTTTAGTTCAACAAGATTCATGTGTTATCTCCATTATAAAGGTCCTCGTTAAACGGTTAAACGGTTGAATGGTTGAGTAGTCAAGCGGTTAACGATCTGACCACTCAACTATTTGACGAACGCTATCGTACATGCAGAATTGCATTTAAAATAATTGAACGTCTCGAAAATGTATCTTCTCAAAAACTCCGGCAGAGGGAATTCCTGCAAAAAGGGATATATTTCCTCGGAGCCTTTTTGACGGCGCCGCTTCCTTTAAATGGCGCATCGACCCCGGGTTCCGAACCAAGGCGGTTATGAATAAGCTTCTCCTTTGCGCCTTCTCGGGTGATATTTCTGCAAGGAATTGGCAGTAGGAAACGCCTTCACCTCTCATATTCCTTTTTGCAGGAACCCCCTCTGCCTTCACATATGGGAACGGCAGTGCCCGCATGTATTGAGATGTTACTCGAAAATTCTATAACTAATTGACATCATAAATATTTACTGAGGGTTGGTTGTCTTTCCGATCGGGGCGAAGCCTCTGAGTTCAACCCCGCTTTCATGGATCCGCTACTTTGCTTGGCCATTCTCGGCCAAAAAAATATAGAGAACAAGACAGGTCGGATATAATGACATACGCTAAAAGACACCAGAAATCCCTGTTCAGACAGGGAATCATGCCTTGGAAACCCTTTTGTGTGAGTTACAGAAATTTACTCAGCAGAGTTGTTATGGAGTCTATACAGATATCCGGTCTATACCGAATCCCCCGAAAGGCAGGAAAAGATTTAAGATTATACAATTATAGTCGCCTAATTCCTTATGTCAAGTTTTTTTGGAACAAGATAATAAATGATCACTCAAAATCGAGCCTTTTTATGAAATCGAGGGCGTCTCTCATGTCGTCCGGCAGAGGGGCTTCGAATTCCATATAGCCTTTGCTCACCGGATGAATGAACCCTAAACGGCTAGAGTGGAGCATTTGCCTGTTCAGTTTAAGCTGGGGGCCATTTTTTTGGGTGAAGCACTTTTTCCACCCGTTACGCCGATATCCATAAACAGGGTCTCCTGCAACGGGGTGGCCGATGTGAGAGAGGTGGACGCGAATCTGGTGGGTACGTCCTGTCTTTATGGAAACAGAAAGGAGAGAGAAGTCGCTTTGAAATTCGACCAGTTTCTGCCATAGGGTCAGGGCATTCCTTCCCCCAGAGAGAACAACCGCCATCTCCTTTCGCCTTACAGGGTGTCGAGCCATAGGGAGGGCAATTTCCCCCTTTTCTCCGTTGACACGGCCATGTACGAGAGCGAGGTACTCCTTTTTTACCGAGCCGGACTTGAATTGCTGGGAGAGAGAGGCGTGCGCACGGTCATTTTTTGCTGCAACCATGAGCCCAGAGGTGTCTTTATCAAGCCGATGCACAATACCGGGCCTCAGCTCACCCCCGATTCCGGACAGGTCTTTGCAGTGTTTAAGGAGTCCATGGACCAGGGTTTTTGTTGAATGCCCAGGGGCCGGGTGAACAACAACGCCTGCCGGTTTTGACAAAACGATTAAAGAAAGGTCTTCATAGATAATCTGAAATTCTACCTCTTCCGGCGTAAGAATTGCTGTGACCGGAGGGGGGATAGCAAGAAAGACCCGATCCCCAGCCTTCAATTTGTGGCTTGGCTTTGAAGGACAATCGTTTACCCTGGCTTGTCCACTTTTTATCAGGGCCTGTATTCTTGATCGAGATAGACCGATTGAGCTGTTAGAGAGAAAGACATCCAACCGAGTATCCTGATTGCTCTCAGGTATCTCACAGGAAAATATCCTATCTGGATTCTGGGACATCTATAAAATGCTGAGGGTACTGAGATCGTACAATAGTTGGGTGGTTGAGGCGTATAGGACAAGGACGATTCTCGACAATGCAGATCAGGAAAACATCTTATCTAAGTCTTTTTTTACCTGTGACTCGCCAATATCTTTGGCAAGAGATATTTCTTTGATCAGAAGCGTCCTGGCGGTTTCCAGCATCTTTCTTTCACCAAAAGAAAGGTCCTTTTCCACCCTCAGAATCAACAGATCACGATATACTTCAGCGACCTCGAAGACAGACCCGGTCTTGATCTTGTCCATGTACTCTCTGTAACGCCGGTTCCAAGTCTGATTGTCAAGGGTGACATCTCTCTTTTTCAGGATTGAGAAGAGCTTTGGTAGTTCTCTTTTGTTGATAATCTCTCTCAGGCCTACGTTATTTACATTATTGGTAGGGATCATGATAATCATGTTATTATCGAGAATTCGCATAACATAAAAATCCTGCTCACAACCAGAGATTTCCTGGTTTTCTATTTTCTCGATGACGCCGACGCCGTGCGCAGGGTAAACGGCCAAATCACCTACACTAAACATTTAGTCCTCCCTATACTTCAAATGCCTGAATCCCTCAGGATGGCCACGCCAAATGGCGACCATTTTGAGCCTGATTCCGTAGAGGCGGAATCAGACCTCACAGCCGTCAGCCCGTTGGCAACAAGGGTTCCCCTTCTGCCAATAGGCTGTACAGGCTGTGAGACATACGAATATACACCGATTTTTCTCTATTCAAACAACTATCTCAGGAACAACCCGACCACCGGCAGAATGGGCGCAATGACCAGTGACACCACGGACATCAGTTTGATGAGGATGTTCATGGCGGGTCCGGAGGTGTCCTTGAACGGATCACCCACCGTATCGCCCACAACGGCTGCCTTGTGGTTGCTGGAGCCTTTTCCTCCCAAGTTGCCTTCCTCGATCCATTTCTTGGCATTGTCCCAGGCGCCGCCGGAATTGGCCATGAAGAGGGCCAGGAAGGCCCCCATAATCGTTGCACCCAGGAGCATCCCTCCCAAAGACTTGGTTCCGAGCAGAAAGCCTACGGCCACAGGCGCCAGGACCGCAATGAGGCCTGGGGCCACCATCTCTTTCAAGGCCGACGCTGTTGCAATGGACACGCACGTAGCCGGATCCGGCTTGGCGCCCTCTTTACCCTCCAGGAGGCCGGGGATTTCCCGGAACTGGCGACGGATCTCCTCCACGATGGCAAAGGCGGCCTTTCCTACCGAGGTCATGGTGAGGGCCGCGCAGGTCATGGGAACCATGGCGCCGATGAAGGCGCCGATGACGACCATGGGGTCGTCCAGTTTGATCATTTTAATTCCCGCCGCCTGGATATAGGCCACAAACAGGGCCAGGGCCGTCAGGGCCGCGGATCCAATGGCAAACCCCTTGCCGATGGCGGCCGTGGTGTTGCCCAGGGCGTCCAGGCTGTCCGTGATCTTCCGGGTCTCAGGACCCAGGCCGGCCATCTCAGAGATGCCGCCGGCATTGTCTGCAATGGGTCCGTAGGCGTCCACGGTCATGGTCGCTCCCACCGTGGCCAGCATGCCCACGGCCGATAGGCCGATGCCATAGATGCCGGCCGTCTGGTATCCTACGAAGGTGGCCACGCAGATGCCCAGGATGGGGAGATAGGTGGACTGCATGCCCACGGCCAGGCCCGCAATAATGAGTGTGGCAGGACCGGTCTCGGATTGTTTCGCAATCCGTTTCACAGGCGGACCGGAGGTGTAGTATTCGGCCAGAAGACCGATGGCGATGCCGCACAGGAGCCCGGAAAAAACAGCCCAGAAGGCGCCCATCGGCATCCCGAGAGACTTGGTGACCAGATAGGTAAGGATAATGAAAATAACGGCCGCCACAAAGGTGGTGTATCGGAGGGCGCCTGCAGGATTTCCCTTCTGGAACACCTTGATGGAGAACACCCCCACAAAGGAGGAGAGGAGACCGGACATCACAATCAGGATGGGCATGGCCATGTATTTGAGTTTAATGGCCACAGCATCCATCCCCTGGAGGACAGGGAACTGTTTCACGAACGCTGCAAGGGTATCGGGCGTGTTGATGGACAGGGTAGCGGCAATGGCGATGGTGGCGATAACCGAACCCACAAAGGATTCAAAGATATCGGCGCCCATGCCGGCGATATCCCCCACATTGTCGCCTACATTGTCTGCAATGACCCCAGGGTTGCGCGGGTCATCCTCAGGAATGCCCGCCTCTACCTTGCCAACCAGGTCGGCGCCCACGTCTGCGGCCTTGGTATAGATCCCGCCGCCCACACGGGCAAAGAGGGCGATGGAGCTGGCCCCCATGGCAAACCCATTGATATACTGGGCTGTGTCTGGGGAACCCCCATACATCCAGAACCAGAACCCCAGGCCCACCAATCCCAGACCTGCCACCGCCAGACCCATGACCGAGCCCGAGAAATACGAGACATTCAGGGCCTTGGCCTGGCCATGCTTGTTAGCGGCCTCTGCGGTTCGGGAATTGCCCCTTGTTGCTGCCGTCATCCCGGAATAGCCGGCCGCAATGGAGCACGCGGCGCCGGTCACAAAGGCGATAGCGGTCTTCCATGCAATTCCCCATCCCAACAGTACAAAGACAACGGCAATAAAGACGATGAGTACGGAATACTCTTTCTTTAAAAAGGCCATCGCGCCTGTATGAATCGCCTCCTCGAGCTCCTGCATCAACGGAGTGCCATTCGGTTGTTTCTTGACATAATTGTATATCAGCCAGGCGATGATAAGGCTCAAGATCCCTATGAAGGGAGCATAAATGGTTAATCCCTGCATCAGTTTTTTTCCTCCTTATTCACTAAATTCTGACGGTTGATATGATTCATTGCCGATTCAACCCCTTCCAAAACGAACAGTTCGCATGCGTTAACGGCCACCCGGGTGGCTTCTTGTGCAAGTCCCTTTTCATCGGCATAAAAGGGAGCAAGGACATAATCTTCTACGGCCTCTCCGTAGCGCGGACGTCCTATGCCGACTTTGACCTGGCAAAATCCTGTGCTCCCCAGATGGCGGATGACGGATGCCACGCCTTTGTGCCCTCCGGCCCCGCGATCCCTGACGACTTTTATCCTTCCCAAGGGGATGTCCAGCTCGTCATGGACGACCAAGATCCTGCTGGTCTCCAGGGCATAATAGTCGGCACAGGCCCTGACCGATTCACCGCTCAGGTTCATAAAGGTCAGGGGGCAAAGAAGTATGATATTATTTCCCCGGAATTCCGACCGGGCGGTTTTTGCACGGAAGCGACGGCTGCTCATAGACAGCCCCAGATCCTTGCACCACAGGTCGACAACCTCAAAACCGATGTTATGTCTCGAAGTTTCATATCCCGGACCGGGATTGCCGAGGCCCACAATTAAGCACAAATCTTGATGTTACTGTTCACCCCCTTTCTATTCTTCCTTTGATTCTTCGGCAGTTTTTTCATCTGAGGCTGCCGTTTCTTCCTCTATTTCCCCCTCAGGCATCTCTCCCTCTTCTTCTATTCCTCCGCCAGGTGCGGAAACCACGGCTACGGTTAGATGCCCTTCTTCTGCACAGGTGATCCCTTTGGGAAGCTCAATATCCCGGATATGAATCGAATCTCCGATGTCCAATCCAGATACATCGATCTCTAGGGAATCAATTAACTTATCGGGGAGGCAGGAGACGGTAAGCTCTCTTCGGATAGTCTGAAGAAACCCACCTTCTGTCACGCCTCTCGGGGTATTCAACAGGCGGACGGGGATGTCCACGGTAATTTCCTTGTCCATGGAGATTTCGTAGAAATCGGCATGGAGGTAGGTGCCTTTTACGGGATCCATCATGAGTTCTTTCAGCATCACCTTCTTCGTCTCTTCCCCGTGATCTGAGTGGATTTGGAGATCCAGGATGACATTCTCGGCCCCGCTTACCTTTGCGATCCGCTCAAATTCAGGGTAATTCACGGCCAACATCATCGGCTGGGTCCCCGGACCGTAGAAAATGGCTGGCATCTGATGGTTTCTTCTTAATTTTCTGGCTGCCCCTTTCCCCTTATTTTTTCTCACATGGGCAGCAACGATTAACTGACGCATTGGGTTCCTCCAGTACTAATAAAATTTTTCACAAGCAAAAAACGCCTGAATGCTTACAGGCGTTTTTCAGTATTAAACGAACAACGTGCTGACTGAATGAGAGCTGTGGCTTCTTTTGATTGTTTCCCCCAAAAGCTCTGCTATGGAGAGAACAACGAGCTTTTTGCAATCCCTGGCCTTATCATTCAGCGGGATGGTGTCGGTTAGGACTAGACTGTTAATCGGCGAGGCCTCGATTCTATCAATGGCCGGCCCTGACAGGACAGGATGTGTGCAGCAGGCATGGACCTTGTTTGCACCCCGGTCCTTGAGCGCAGCGGCGGCCTGCGTTAATGTCCCTGCGGTATCGACCATATCATCGAGGATAATAGCGGTTTTACCTTGCACCTCGCCGATAATGTTCATCGCCTGGGAGATATTCGGGGCTTCGCGTCTCTTATCTATGATGGCTAATGATGCATCAAGGCGCTTGGCAAAGGCGCGAGCCCGTTCAACGCCGCCGGCATCGGGCGAGATGATAACCAGATCATCCTGCAGGTTGTTCTGTATATACTTGAGCAGGATCGGAGCGGCAAAGATATTGTCAACAGGGATGTTAAAGTAGCCCTGAATTTGTCCCGCATGCAGATCCATTGACACCACCCTGTTTGCACCTGCCGTGGTGATAAGATCTGCAACAAGTTTTGCACTTATGGGGACCCTCGGTTTAACCTTTCGGTCCTGCCGGCTATAACCGTAATAGGGGATTACCGCAGTGACACGTTCGGCCGACGCCCTTCTCATGGCATCCATGATGATCAATAGCTGCATCAGGTTGTCGTTGACAGGGGTGGAGGTGGATTGAATCACAAAGACATCTCTTCCCCTGATGTTTTCCCCAATTTCTACCTGGATTTCTCCATCGCTAAAGGTCTTGGCGAGGATCTTGCCAGGTTTGATTCCAAGGTAATCACAGACCTTGAGGGTCAATTCAGGATTTGAGGTGCCGCCGAAAAGTTTTATCTCCTGGTCCAAAGTTTAGTCCTCTTAATTAACTGCCCTCTTGGCTGGGGTGGGAGGATTCGAACCTCCGAATGCGGGCTCCAAAGGCCCGTGTCTTACCACTTGACGACACCCCAGTACAGAGGTCAGATGTCGGAAGCCGGAGATCAGGTAAGGCCTTTCGCCAAAAAAATATCTCCAAGATTACTGGCGGCCAGAGCTGCCTTTACCTGGAGGGCCTTCTCTTTTGATTCGAAAACTCCGAAGACGCTCGGGCCGCTGCCTGACATCAGGACGCCGTCCGCTCCTGCCTCTGCCAACATTTTTTTTATGCGTCCGATGGCAGGGAACCGGGCAGCCGTGACCCGCTCCAGGTCATTGTCCAAAACGCGACCGATCACAAACGGCTTTTTCTTTAAATTTGTCATAATAAAGAGATACTCCTCATTTGTCAACTTTAATTCCCCGAACCGGTCTGACGGGGATAGATTCAGGTTGTGATAGACCCAAGGTGTGGACACCCGAATGGGCGGCGTTATGACAATATACCAGAGTTTTGGCCATTTTTCAATATGTTCTAAGATTTCGCCGATCCCCCGGGCGATGCAGGGCCTCACGTTCAAAAAAAACGGGACATCTGCGCCCAGGCCGAGGGCCAATTCAGCCAATTCTGTTGCTGTGAGCGGACAGGACCACGCCTCATTCAAGGCCTTGAGCACGCACGCGGCATCGCTGCTGCCACCGCCTAAACCGGCTGCAACGGGGATGCCCTTTGTAATTTTTATGGAAAGTCCATGGTCAATACCGGTGTGAGCAAAAAAGGCCGTGGCAGCTTGGCAGGCAAGGTTTTCTTCATTGGCGGGCGCTGAAAAGCCGTTGCATGATATCTCAACGCTGCGGCGAGAAGTTATTTGGAGGTCAAGCCGGTCATACAGGCCTATGGGTACCATGATGGAAACCAATTCGTGGTACCCGTCGGGCCTGCGGGCGATGACTTTTAATCGGACATTCAGCTTGGCAGGCGCCCAATGGGTTGATGATTGATGATTGATGATTTTGGATTGTCGGTTTCTGGATGGTGGTGTGGGTGAAGACTCTGTTTCCATAACGTGTTTAGCCGATGTAGCGACCCATGCCTCAGGGCGGATGAGAGGGAAAGCCTGATGAACCGTCTTGGAAAGACCTCATCGATTCCTTGGGAGAGTAGGCTGAGAAAGATCCCGTAAATTATTCAATCGTCAATTATCGACCTTCAATGTCACATAGAGGGTGGACTCTCCCCGTTTTATCAAGAAGAGGATGGTGTCGCCTTCCTTATAACGTTTGATCTTTTCAAGGAAATCAGCAGGCTCCTTGACGGGGCCCTGGTCCAATTCCAGGATGATATCTCCCGGTCTGAGGCCGGCTTCCGCAGCAGGCGAACCGCCGTCGACCTGTACAATCACGAGTCCCTCCGTTTCAGGCAGGCCCAGGCCTTTTGCCAACTGCGGCGTAAGTTTCTCCACCTTCATGCCAAATCGGTGTTCGGCACTGCTTTTGCTCTCTTCAAGGTCCTTCTTTTCTTCCTTTAACTCGCCTATCTTGACTTCAAAAACCTTTTCTCGCCCCTTTCGAATGACCCCTACCGGAACGGTTTTGCCTATAGGTGTGGAAGCTACGATATAGGGCAGGTCTTTCATTTCATCGATCTTCTTGTGATCAAAGGAAACGATGACATCTCCTCGATGGATGCCGGCCTTTTCAGCAGGTCCTCCAGTCGTGACGTCCGCCACCAAAGCGCCCTTCATGTCCTTCAAGTCAAGTTTGCTTTTCAGGTCAGGGGTGATTTTCTGGATCATGACGCCTAACCAACCCCTGACGACCTTCCCTTCTTTTAGCTGGGCCAAGATCTGTTTGGCCATGTTAATCGGGATGGCAAACCCGATACCGATGCTTCCCCCGGTCCGCGAGAAGATAACCGTATTGATTCCGATCACCTCTCCTTGAGTGTTTAGGAGGGGCCCCCCGCTGTTTCCCGGATTAATGGAGGCATCGGTCTGGATGAAATTTTCATAAGGCCCGGCGCCGATATGCCTGTATTTGGCGCTGACAATGCCAGCGGTAACCGTATTGTCAAGGCCGAAAGGATTTCCCATGGCAATGACCCAGTCGCCGACCTCAAGTTTGTCGGAATCGCCCATCGGGAGCGGTTTAAGCGTGCGATCTGCGTCAATCCGGATAAGGGCCAAGTCGGTTTTGGGATCGCGGCCTATGACTTTCGCAATGAAGCTCCCTCCGTCCGCTAACTTGACGGTGATTTCATCGGCCTTCTCGACCACGTGATTATTCGTGAGGATGAACCCGTCTTCATCAATAATGAAGCCGGACCCAAGATTTTTCTGTTTAAAGTCCTTGGGCATTCGATCGCCGAAAAAGCGGTCAAAGAAATCCCTTAAAGGATCGTTTGGCCCGGACGGGCCGCCAAAGGAGAAGGGGTTGGCCATGCCGCCTGTAATGGTTTTGACGGTGCTGATGTTTACGACCGAGGGCCTTGCCTTTTTAACCAGGCTGGAAAACGATCCGGGGGCGGCAGGCAAAATGGAGCTTGTCTGTGCCCTGAGTGCTGATCCAGGGAGAATCAGGGCGCCACCGATAAACCCGGCAGTCATCCAAAAGAGCATCCACACCCCGAGGCGGAGTCTACGGTGGTTCATGTCCGATCGAGAATATTTCATGAAAAACCTTTAGCCCTCCTATTTCGCCTTTACATAACGCAACCTGAGATCTGTAAGGACGTTTTCAATAAGCTGCTTCTCTTCCTTGGCCAGGTTTCCTTCGGTTTTTTCCTTCAGCATCGCGATGGTATCGATCACATGTTTGGACAAGGCCAGATCCTTCTTTTTTTCACCGGTTCCGGGATCAGGGATCTCCCCGAAATGGAGGAAGGCCGTAGAACTGAGGCTGAGGATAAGGGATGAGAAGTTGACCTCCGGCAAGGGAGGCTTCGCAGGCTCCTCTTTGGGGGACTCTTTTTTGGGTTCTTCTTTCACTTTTTCCCTTGCGGAGTCGTTTTCTTTGAGTTCACCCTGCTCATCAAATGATCGTCTGTCTTTTATAACGAATCCCATTTCTTCTTCTGGCATCATTTAACTCCTTTAACTCCTTACAATTCAATCCTTTGTGCTGAGAAGACATTCTCGAACGATCGGATCTCTTCGAGGATGTCTTCTCTGACAGTGGTGCCGGTTGTTATGAGAATCACATTTTGCTTCTTTTCTTTTTCCTCTCCTACCTGCATACGGCCGATGTTAATCTGGTGCCTGGCAAGGGCCGAGGTGATTTGGCCTATCACGCCCGGGGTGTTTTCATTGCGGATCAGGAGGATGTGTCCCTCGGGAATAGCCTCGAGATAGAAATTGTTAATTCGTAAGATCCTGGGCAGATTCCTGCCAAAGATGGTGCCGGATACGATATTTTGACCCTCGAGGCTCTTGGCGATGACTTTTACAAGACTGGCAAAATCATCCGATCGGGTGCTTTTGGACTCCACCACTTCGATGCCCCGCTCAGATGCGATATAGGGGGCGTTCACAAAGTTCACATCATATTTGAGGATCGGCGTCAACAACCCTTTCAGCATGGCGGTCGTCAACGGGGTTACATCGTACTCGGTTATGGCGCCCCTGTAATGGACCTGCACCTCCACCAGGGCGCTGTCAGCTAACTGGGACTGGAGCGAACCCATCCTCTCGAGAAGGGTTACAAAAGGTCTCAAGACCGTCATGAGTTCTTCGCTGATGCTGGGCACGTTAACAGCATTCTTCACCGTTCCATGGAGGAGGTACGCGATGATCTGTTCGGCCACATCTTTGGCCACGTTATCCTGGGCCTCTTTGGTAGACGCTCCCAGGTGAGGGGTGCAGATAAAATTCGAGAGTTCCATGAGCCTTGTTTTTCCAGGTGGCTCGGTCTCGAATACGTCAAAGGCCGCCCCTCCCAGATGACCTGATTCCAATGCCTCATGCAGATCCTCTTCATTGACGATCCCACCCCTGGCGCAGTTGATGACCATGGCGCCCTTTTTCATTTTTGAGATGAGGTCCCTGTTGATCATGTTGCTCGTCTCTTCTGTTTTGGGGGTGTGGACGGTAATGTAGTCAGCCCGGCTTAAGAGTGCGTCAAGGGAGACGGGCTCAAGATCGAGCTTTTCAATCCGGTCTGGCTTAATATAGGGATCATAGACAATGACCTTCATCTTCATCCCCTTGGCCCTGTCGGCAACGATCCGGCCGATGTGACCCAGGCCGATAAGTCCCAAGGTCTTGTTGAACAGTTCGCGGCCCTTGAGTTTCTTCTTTTCCCATTTCCCCTCCTTGAGCGACGCGGTTGCCTGGGGGATATTCCGTGAAAGGGCCATGATCATGGCGATGGTATGCTCGGCAGTGGTGATGGTGTTCCCTTCAGGCGTATTCATGACCACAATCCCGCGCTGGCTTGCTGCGGGGATATCGACATTGTCCAGGCCGATTCCGGCGCGGCCGATGACCTTCAGGCGATCGGCCGCTTCGAGGATGTCGGCCGTTACCCTCGTGGCACTGCGGATAACGAGCCCGTCATAAAGGCCTATGATCCCCTTTAACTCGTCCGGTGTAAGGCCGGTATTGACCTCGACGTCAATTCCAGGTGTTTCCTGGAAGATTTCCACACCCACATCAGACAAAGGATCGCTTACGAGGACTTTCATAGAGTATCTCCTAACCCGGATAAACCGGAGGTAAAAAGGTATCACGCAACGGCACCCCGGTACCATCTTCCGGAGCTACGGGGTAAACAAAGCTCGCGAAGAAAACCAAAAAAAATATTTACATGGAACGTACCACCTCACGAGAGAATAAAGTTGAATCACTATTCATTCTTCAAACACCCCTTATATCACGCCCCTCCTTATGAACAGTAGAAAATTTCTCTCGTTTTTGTCAAAAAATTCAAATCTAAATTGTTAACTGCCTAACCCGGGTATAAAAGCGCAAGCATTTCTGAATATTAGACAGGCAAATGATGATTCCTTAG
>CAZACO010000052.1:0-12345 GCA_964483185.1 uncultured Desulfobacteraceae bacterium | reverse complement strand
AACATGTAAAACGCGCCGTGGGCCAGATTGATGATGCCTGCCACACCGAATATGAGCGTGAAGCCGACTGCAATCAGGGTGTAAAGGGCACCCCAGATGGCACCCAGTACCAGGATATTGATGAATGTGGTCATTTGCTCCCCTGCTTTCCAAAGTTCGGCGCACGAAATCGGGGTTGTGCGATGGCTCGAAAGGATCGCGAGGGTCAAGGAGGGCAGACCCGCCCTCCTTGACCCTTCGATCCTTTCTATCCCTATTGTTTCTCCCAGGGAGGCGGCATATAGTCGCCCGTCTTGAACTTATCGGGCCATATCACCACCTGTTTCGCACCATCCTGCCACTGGACCATCGGCATCACATATCGTCCCTCCAGAAGATCGTGGGTCTTTTTATCAAACCCGGTCTCCGGGTGGAGAACGCCCTTATAAGAGATATTCTCCAGTCCTGAAATAATATCGTCTGATTTCAACGATTTCTTCTGCCTGATGACATCGGCCAGCATGTATACGGAGTCGTAGGTAAAGCCACTGGTGTAAACGGGGTTGGTTCCATAGGTTTTCACATATTTGTCCCAAAAGGGTATGGTCTTGTCGGTGAGGGGGGCCCGGGCGATGAAGTTATAGGTGATTTCACCCAGGCATTTGCCCCCTGTCATATCCCAGAACTTGGAGTCCATGCTGGCCACGTCACACAGGCCCATGGGGGCTACCTTGGTGTCTTTCCAGGCCTTGACGAGAGGGATGCTGGCCGCATGGCTTACAATCTGGGCGATCCACTGAGCACCGGTGGATTTGGCTTTGACAAAGGTTGGGGAGAAATCCTTGATATCGATGTCGAACATTTCATAGAAGGTGACGTCCAGGCCGGCATCCTGCAGGTCTTTTTTGAGATTTGGCCCATACGCCTGGACCCACTTTGTGTTTTCGGCAAGAATGGCGTACTTGGTAAACCCCAGCTTTCCTTTTACAAATTCCGTGAGGAATTTTGAGGCCCATCTTTGCTGACGAATGTCGGAATTGATCATATCTCTGAAGAAATATTTATATTTCTTATAATTCTTCTCCACATTGTTGGTCAGTGCAATGGAAGCCGTGCCGGTGGCAATATAAACGATCTTATATTTTGGCAGATAGGGCTGGAGGGCCAGGGCAACGCCGCTGGAATAACAGCCTACCAATACGTCCACCTTGTCTTCCAGAACGAGCTTTTTCAGGGCCGTGATGCCCTTCTCGGGCTTCCCTTCCGTATCCCCGATGAAAAGCTCCACCTTTTTTCCGTCGATTCCCCCGGCGGCATTGATTTCAGCAACGGCCATCTTTGCCGCATTGAAAATTCCGATCCCAGGCACCAACTGGACCGGGCCCAGGGCGCCGATACGAATGGTTTTTGCCTTTTTAAAATCACGGTTGACCGCCATGGAACCCGTGGCAGTGAATGTTATCGCCAGGATTGCCAGCATTATGATCCATCCATACTTTTTACCGCGCATTGTTCCGCCCTCCTTTTATTGTCGCTATGGTACACGACAGGTTATTCAATAGACTGACCATCCATCCTGCACCCGTATTTTCGCGATCACCTCCCTTCACCCCATAAAGAGCATGCGTAGGGCCTCGGCAGTAAATAATTGCGCAAGATTGCGCCGGATTTTGGTTCGCCAGTTTTATATAAGATCAGGCAAGGCACATCCGCCGGTGCATATCAGGATATGTGCCTGTGGATGTAACGCAGTAGACGGGCCAAAAGACACGTCCCCGCCTATAGTTGTGCCAAATGGCGGGATGTAATTATTTTTTGCCGAGGCCCTTACACCTATCTGCACAGGGCTTTTCGCCCCTGGGGATGTTGACGCAGTGTAATAAAGAATGGATTCACTTTTCGTGAAATTTTGAATAACACAAGCAAGAAGACGTTTTCACACTAAACAACTAGCGGAAAATATAAATGCTATTTCATAATACCTGTCGTGGGCCAAGTCAAGTTCATTTTTGTCACATTTGGAGCCGCGGAAAGGATCCGTCCATGCCTGGGTTCCCGAACAAAGCTGTTTCAGGTTTGCCTTTGCTGCTCCGAGAAATGGATCACTTGCTTTCACCCGCGACGCAGCGGGTCAGGTTAACGGCTTGACCTTTGATATCGGTGGGTTAACCGCGATAGCCCAAAAATGTAAGTTCGACTGCGGCGATCTGCATACCGGTTTGATGTGCCAAGCTAATCGGAATATTTTGCGCTGAACCCTATTGAACCTGTGAACGGATTCAGGTATTGTTACAATTCATATGACAGCAAAAAATCAGCCAAAGGCATCAGAGGCATCTGTTCATCAAATATCAAAATGGATATCTTCTTAAAGGGCGGGACCGTCCTCAATATCTACTCCGGTGAACTGCTGGAGATGAACGTTGTTACAAGGGGGGAAAGGGTCTGGTATGTGGGACCCCGTTTAAATGTCGCGGGCGACGATACGCTCATATTGGATGTCACCGGCAAGGTCCTTGTCCCCGGCTATATCGATCCCCATTTCCACCCATGGTTCATCTACAACCCCGTATCGTTTGGCGAAACAGCATGTGCCCTGGGAACCACGACGCTCTTTTGTGACAATCTGATCTTTTATCTTCTGATGGGCATCGAGATTTTTGAGCGTTTTATAGAGGCCCTCTCGGACATGCCGATAAAATATTTCTGGTTCTGCCGGGCCGTGCCTCAGACGCCGATGGTGATGGAAGATGACCTCTTCTCTGTTCAGAATCTCGAGAGGCTCCTCAGAAATCCTCTCGTCCAGTCCTTAGGGGAGATCACACGGTGGCAGGAGCTGTTATCGGGTAATCCTAAAATTATAGAGATGATACGCTTGGCGAAAAGGCTTGGCAAGAGAGTGGATGGCCACACGGCAGGGGCCAAGTACGAGCAGCTAAGCGTCCTATCCAGAGTCGGCGTGGAATCTTGCCATGAGGCCATCACGGCTCAAGAGGTCCTTGACAGATTGAGGCTGGGGCTCTACGTTTTTCTGAGAGAGAGTTCACTCCGGCAGGATCTGACCGATCTGCTGAGGGTGGTCACCGGAAACGGGGTGTGCACGGATCGTATCATGTTGACAACCGACAGCTCATCCCCTGCGTTCTATCAGCAGTTCGGGGTGACGAACCACCTATTGGAAATCGCCCTGAGGGAGGGGATCGATCCGATACGCGCCTATCAGATGGTAACGATTAACCCTGCCGTATATTTTGGAATGGAGAACGATATCGGAGGAATTGCACCGGGAAGATATGCTGATATCCTGATCCTGAAGGATCTGTTTCATCCGACGCCCCGGACCGTCATCTCCAAAGGGAGAATGGTTGCAAAAGAGGGGAGGCTGACAGGTCCTTTCCCTCAGATACGCTGGAAGACGTTTTTCCCGTCAGGCTCGTTTTCAGGTGGCCTGTGGTCTGCGGAAAGCGATTTTTTTAAAATAGCATCCTCTGAGGAGACGGTAACGTTTCCCGTCATAAAACTGATCAACCCCGTGATTACCCGGACGGAATGGGTCCAAATCGGGACCAGGGACGGTTTTCTGGATCTGGATACACATGAAGGGCTTTGCCTTCTGGCCCTTTTGGATAAGGAAGGAAGATGGGTCACAAACGGGGTCATCCGGGGGTTTGGAGACGGCATGGAAGGGTTGGCCGCTTCATTTAACACGGCCACACAGATCCTGGCCATCGGGCGTAAACCGGAGGCCATGCGTGCGGCCGTCAACAGGATCCTTGAGATAGAAGGCGGGATCGTGGCCGTTGAAAACGGGAAGATCGCCTTTGAATTTCCTCTGCCCTTGGGGGGGATCATGTCTGATGCCCCCATGGAGAAGATAGCGGAAAGAGACCGGGATCTGAAGGCCTTCCTCTCAAACAGGGGGTACCCCTTTCATGATCCGTTCTATACCCTGGTATTTTTACCAAACGATTTTCTCCCTGATGTGAGGATTAATTACCGGGGTGTGATCGATATTCGAAAAGACGAAGTGCTCTGGCCGCGGAGGGATCTGGAGCCCTAAAACCCATTGACTTTGGCCGATCAGGAGAAATGTGGAGATGGAATCCAAGGCCCTTGAAGTCAATCTTGCCTGTACCCGGGTGGATGTGACCGTTGATAACAGATATGAGATCCTGTTGGAGGTCATGGGCGAGTATTACGGTGTCAAACTGGGGCTTCAGGCCTTCTTGAAAGAATTATGCCATCCGTATAAGAACTGGCAATATATTGTCAAGGAAACAAGGGCCTACGCACTCAACTATTTTCATGTCCTCAAAACCCACCCCAAAGGGCCGGAGGCCGCAACACTCTATGTCGATATCTTTTTCCAGGCGATCGATTCCTCCCAAAATGAGGAGACAAGGATCGACGCTGTAGACAATCTCCTTTTTTTCTCACTGCATATTATCAGGGATGCGGGCGACGATTTTCCTAGATGGTTGCCTGTCCTGGACCATGTGTTCAACACGATCAGGTGCTATCCCAAGGAGATTTTTTTCCTTTTTGTCAAGAGCTTTTATCAACTCAGTCAATTAGGGGAGCTTTATAGCCGGAATACGCCTTCAGGAGTTAATTGCACCCCCCTGAATCACCTTCTGGGGGACTATTACCGATTCACCTATGAATACTGGTTGAGCCAAGAAGACCCTATCGTCTGGTTTGAAGATGCATCGGGAAAAACGGTTTCCGGGAAGAAGTTGGCCGATACCCTGGGTCCCATCTCTCACCGGCGATTAGAGGGCTATCTGGAGGGGTTGGAAAGGATTGTTCAGACCACCGATGACACCCCGGAGACCCGGTTGCAACGGCTCATTGAACTCCCCGGATACAGCCAAATCGTCTCCGATTATGAGGCGCTACCCAAAAAAGTCCTCAGCGCAGGGGTTGATGAGAGTCAAGGTCAACAGTGGAGGCTCATATCTCTCCTTCACATTATGAATCTAACCGGCCTTTCATCCATTCACGAAGAGACCTTGCGAAATATTAACCGGACACTCGGGTGGATCATAGCGCATGAGGAATATCCGGTTATTCAACAATTTCTGGAAAAAATCTTCGCCACCCTGAGGCAGAGTATTGAGAAGTTCCCGGGAACCGCACTGAACTCTGTCTTGAATATCGGACGCGGCGTCTATAAGACGGATGAAAGCGATCTTGTTGACTTTTTTATTGATTCTGTTGTTTCGTTAGGCTTCCAGGCCCCTGAAATCGAGGGGGTGGGCGATGACTGGCAGATACGAGCCAATGCCTCACACATTCAAAATATCCGCACCTGGCTTCAGCTCATAGAACTCAGTCCAAAGTGGTCTAAGAAGCTTTTGTCCTCTTTGATTATTCAGCTCTCCTTAGGCGGGGTCTTTATCAAGGATACGGATCTGTTTCCTCGAGATATCACACAATTATTAAACAGCGACATCGGCCCGGTCTATAACCTTGTCAAGCAGGTATCCCGCCTTTTTCCGGCCTTCTTCAGTGACATAGGGGCCGAGGGGGTTTTGAGGGACATCTCAACCCGAATCGATGAAATCTGTCTGCGGAAGGATCCTCTTTCCCATTTTCTGAGAAAGCAGAGTCATGTTGAAAGCAGCAATCAGATCATCACGCTCATAGAAGGCGCCTTCTCTTTCTGGAGAACCGGGGACAAAGAGGGGTTGGAACACCTTCTGCCCTCCAATATCTATGAGCAGATTGAGACGGAGGGACCCTATATTGACGGCGTCAAACAGATTGTCAGCCGACTTTTTGAAGACGGGGGCCTTCATAAGATCACCGACCTTCTGACCTTCAAAGACGATCGTTTAAAGGAACCGGCAGGCCGGCTCCCGGGGGTGTCGGACCTCGATTCGGAGCGTGTAGGGCTCATGATCAGATTCTACAAGCTTCTTTACCAGAAATACCGGCTGGACTTTGTTGATATGGATGGGGATCTATCCAGGCTCCGATCGAGCGGCCTGCCCGATACCAACCTGCTCAAAGAGGCCTTGGCGGCCGGGGACGGTAAAGGCAAGATCTCAGGGCTGTTGGACTATCTTGAGCATTTGAGGGAGATTGTTTTGTCTCCCCAAAGTTATGAGGCAAGGGAGGACATTTACAGGAAACGACACTTCACCGTGGACATCCCCTCTATGTACGGGAGTTACCACGAGTTTAAATTTGAAGCACTCGGCCTGAGCTTTCGTCTGGAATCCTTGCTCAATGCCCTTCTCGAAGATATGGTGGAGGATATTGATTTTAAGCTCATTACAAAGGCCACCTTCTTCCAGATTCATGAAATCCTCCTTCTCTTTGATCGGGCACTGAAAATAGACGGTATCTCATCCGTGGAGATGGAGCAACATCTCGACCTATTGGCCAATTCCCTTGAAATGAGGGAGTTTTCCTGTACCCAGTACTTGGATATCTTTCGTGGGTTCTCCCACACGGTGGGGGACATCGTGAATGACTACTTCAATAATATTCACCAGGAAAATTTGCGTAAGATATTACGCAAGATGCCTGCAGGGAGGTTGATCGCCAAGTACCGTTCCAGCGAAGCGGTAGGGGATGAGGAAAAGATGGTCCATCGTGTCACGGAAGTCTTTCTGCGCGACAGGATTGCAGCCTCTCTGGGCCTTCAGCAACTCGATCTCTTCCTGGGCCATATCTTACATACGCTCTACCAGCAATCCAACAAGCTTCCAAAGGAGGACCTGCGGTTGCTCCTGAGTTACGATCCCCTGAAGGCGCTTACATCTATGGATAAGGTGAAGAAAGGGGTTTTAGACATCATCCACTTGGGCAACAAGGGACTCAACCTGGTCAAGATGAAGGGTCTCGGTCTGCCGGTCCCGCCTGGTTTTATTATCACAACCGAGGTCTTCCGGTGCCGGCATGTTATCGACACCTATGCACCGGCCAAAAAAGACCTTGAAGAGCAGGTAGCCTCCGGGGTGGCAGAACTTGAGAGACGGACGGGGAGACTTTTTGGCAGCCCCCATAACCCTCTGCTATTGTCAGTCAGGAGCGGCTCTTCCATTTCTCAACCAGGGATGATGAATACCTTCTTAGATGTGGGCATTAACGAGGACGTGGTCGAAGGGATGATTGCCCTGACAGGGAACAAGTGGTTTGGATGGGATACCTATCGGAGGTTTCTCCAGTCCTATGGCATGGCCGATGGCCTTTTAAGGGATGATTTCGATGCCGTCATCGATGCGTTCAAAGGACGGCTCGGTGTCCCCTACAAAAGGAATTTCTCAGGAGAACAGATGAGAGAGGTTGCCCTGGCCTATAAGTCTTTGATACAGGATGCCGGCATTGAGATAGCGGAGGAGCCTTTCGAACAGCTTTACATAGCTATTGGGAAGGTCCTCGATTCATGGCATGCGCCAAAGGCAGAAAGCTTTCGGAAAATCATGGGCATCTCTGATGATTGGGGCACGGCAGCAAGTGTCCAGGCCATGGTATTCGGCAATTTTTCGAGGGAGTCCGGGGCCGGGGTCTTTTTTACGCACAATCCCAGATGGTCCGGAGACATGTTGATGCTGTGGGGCGATTTCACCCCCGGAAACCAGGGTGAAGACGTGGTCTCGGGCCTTGTAAGAACGCTTCCCATCTCGAGAAAGCAGGCCGATATAGAAAACCGGGAGAGCGACACCACACTTGAGGCCCTCTTCCCGGAGATCTATCGTTCCATTCGGGAACGGGCAAAGGAACTCATTTATGAGCGGAAATGGAGTCCCCAGGAGATTGAGTTTACCTTTGAGGGTCTCCACGCTCAGGACCTCTACTTTCTCCAAACCCGTGATATGGCCATGAGAGAAAGAAAGACGGTCTACTCTTTTGATTTGACATCCAGGATGGGGGCTGCATTCTTAGGTCACGGCATCGGTGTAAGTGGAGGAGCCATGACGGGACGGGTTGTGTTTAGCCTTGAAGAGATCGACCACTGGCGAAAAAGAGAACCCGAGACGTCATTGATTATTGTCAGGAGCGATACGGTCCCTGATGACATCCAGGAGATCTATGAGGCGGACGGACTGCTCACGGCCCGGGGAGGCTCAACTTCCCATGCCGCCATTGTAGCCCACCGCTTAGGCAAGACCTGTGTGGTGGGATTGCCAAACCTCATTTGCACGGAAAAGGAGAAAGCCTGTTCCTTTGATCAAAAAGGACTCAGCTCAGGGGATTGGATCAGTATTGACGGCATGGAGGGGTCCGTGTATCTGGGTAAAATACGTATTAAGAAGATGGAGGGGGGCTAACATGGAAGCGACTTCGAAAAGCCGGACGATGGGTGGATTCAAACTGGGTCTCAACGGCCTTGGACGGATAGGGAAACTGACGGTATGGCATCACATCGCCCGAAAACGGTGTGATGAACTGGTGGTCAATGTGGGGCGGGAGGTGGGGACCTCGCTCCATGACGTGGCACACTACCTTGAAAGAGATTCGACCTATGGTTCCCTTGGCGGCTATTTATACGGGCACAAGGCCAAACAGGCGGTCCAGGAGGTAAACGGACAGGGTGGGTACCTGGTCATCGATGGTCTCAGGATCAAGATACTGAGGCGGCATCGAAACCCGAAGGATATCGATTGGCGGGCCCATGACGTCCGGCTTGTGGTGGATACCACCGGCCAGTTCTTAGATCCAACCCTTTCCCCTGATGCGCCGGGAGGGTCTGTAAGCGGCCACCTCGAATGCGGGGCTCTGAAGGTGATTGTATCCGCCCCTTTCAAGATAAAAGATAAGACCCAGTCCATGCCGCGAGACGCCGTCACCACCATCATGGGCATCAATGAAAACGATTATGATCCGCGCAACCACAGGTTCATCTCAAATGCCTCCTGCACGACGACCTGCCTTGCCCATATGATCAAGCCGCTGATGGATTTCTTCGGGTCTCAACGGATCCTGACGGCCTCGATGGCCACCGTGCATGCTGTCACAGGGTCTCAGGCGGTCCTGGATCGTCTCCCGAAGACCGGCGCCACCGATTTGAGGAAAAACCGGGGGATCATGAACAACATCATACTGACATCAACAGGGGCCGCAAACACCCTTGCACTGGTCATCCCGGAGATGAAGGAGATCGGATTCATCGCCGAATCCGTTCGGATTCCCACGGCCACAGGGTCGCTGGTTATTTTAGTAGTGAATCTTCAGGAAGACCCGTCGGGGGATCCGATCCGGCGGGGGGTGATCAACCATATTTACAAGGAGGCCGCTGCCCGTGTACCTGACGGGTACCTCTATTACTCGGAAAAACAGAATGTATCCTCCGACATCATCGGTCTCCCCAAGGCGGCAACGATTATTGAGGCCCATGAAACCCATACCCGTACGGCCGAGGTCAATATCGACCTGCAGAAGATCTGCTCCTTCTCCGGGGCATCGGCACCTATACGATCCGGCCAGACCGGTAATGACCTGGCACGGATCGCGATCACCCAGGCGGTCATCTACGGATGGTATGACAATGAGTTGGGATGTTATGTCAACATGTTAGGTGACAGGACCGTATCCATCGCAGAATCGATGGGCCTATAGTGATATCCGATTATACAGAACCAAATATCGAGTACTTTTTTGAAACACCGGAAGAGATCTCTTCAGAAACCCTTGATCAAATCCGCAATATCATTCAGGAGGGGAGCGGCGTAGGTACCTCCTGGGTCAAAGAAAATCTCCGAAATGCCTTTCTCATCGGTTACGCCGAGCACCAGGGAAAGGTGGTCGGTACGTCAAGCCACAAATACCCCAAGGCGGCATACCGGAAAAAGATTGAAGCGGCCACGGGCCTCGATCTTGCCGGGTATTTAGAGAGGGGATACACGGCCGTAAGGGCTGAATACAGGGACTCAGGCATCGGAGGGCGGCTCATAAGGGGTCTCATTGAACGATCCGAGGGGAAGAAGATCTACGTGACCATCCGCATGGATAATGTCCCGCCACTGAAAATGACCTACAAAGAGGGAATGATCCTGGCAGCGACATTCATCAATGAGAGAACCGGTCATGAGTTGGGTGTCTTTACCAATCAGCTCCCACCCCAAAAAAGGGTGGCTTGAATCGGGCCTCAAAAAAGCCTATTTCAATCAACGTTAAAAGGACGTTGTCTCTCACCCCGGTACCATCTGCGGGAGCGATTCCATCCCCGCAAACCTGGAACATAATATTTGGCAATTACGTGGCAAAACCGGCATCGTTGCAGGCCTATCAGGCTCCGTAATCCTGAACGACGGGTACTGCTTCATTTTCTTCACCATCAAACAGATCGTCGCTGGGACTGGACAAGCCATGAAAGGCAATCCTGACAATACTCCCATATGGAGGCATACAGGATAGACGCGCGTCAAAATGGGAAGCTCGGTGCCTTCGAGCGCCCGGGGTTATCGGAAGGACTTTTGGGGTGTAAGGCACGCTGGCCTTTGAAACAACCTCCCCCCCGGGGGAGACGACCGCCACATCTACGCGGCCTGCACCGGAAAAGGACGGATTGAGTCGACTCACCTTTCCAGAGATAACCAGTTCATTTCCTTTTTGTTCGGCGGTGATGTCTGAGAACCAAACACGCGACGAAGGAATCGGCTCAACAAAGAGGTCACCCATCCTGGTAAGGTGAAGGCTCTGAGATGAACACCCTGAGATAGATATGCACACCGCCGAACAGAGCAGTACAAAAAGTCTCCAGTTTTTTACGCTCATCATTGAACCCCCCCTGTTTTGCCTTCTATCCTCAGTATTAACTCCATGAGCCCCTCCTATGTCTTGACCCGCATCTCTCCGGTCAGCCCGTTTTACGGGTGGTAGTTGATTGGCAGCATCCCCGGCCTTAACAACGTTGAGGTCTATCTGTTTTCATAACTGCCCAGATGCGACAAAAACCGGTCTACATCCACTTCTTCAAATCTGGCCCGCTCAAAACGTTTCTTCAGGTGAAAGGGTACGGTGCAATCAAAAATCGTCTTGCAGGAGATGCCGGTTGCGGGTATGGATGGATGATACTCCGGACTTTGAGAGGGATCCAGTGGATGACAGCGAATCCCCGGCAGAAAAACAGTGTCTATGTTTCCCTGATATCGGGTTGTCATGGCCCACAAAACATCATTTGTGTCATAGATGTTCACATCTTCGTCCACCAGTATCACATGCTTCAATTCGGAAAAGGCGGTGAAGGCATTGAGCGCCGCCTGCCTTTGTCTCCCTTCATCCGATATGGAGGCTTTTCTGCACTGTAAGACAGCCAGGTATTTTCCTCCGCCCGCGGACGGACAATAGACATTTTGAACGATCCCGGGCATTGCGCTTTCCACCATACGTAAGATGCTGGCTTCCGTAGGAATACCCACCAGATTCGTATGCTCTTCTCCAGGCCCCACAATGGTCTGCATAATCGGATTTCTTCTATGCGTAACGGCCTTCACTTTGATAAGAGGGAGCGCTTTCTGTGCAGCGCCCAGATATCCAGGGAATTCCGGCATGGCATACCCCGTTTTTGTGTGGAAATCCTCCTGAATCCGTTTCCCCGGCAGGATCTCTCCCTCGATCACGATTTCTGCATGGGCGATCGATCTGGCTGCAACCGAGACACAGGGTGTCAGTTCTATGGCCTTATTCCTCAAACCGCCGGCAATGGTCAATTCATCGAACCCCAGAGGGGTGGTCGGGGGTTCGAAACAGGCGGCGAGATAACACGCGGGATCTAATCCTATGTTTATGGAGACCGGAAGCGGTGCATGTGCCTTTTCGGCCTTTATCCTGAATTGATCGATGTGTCGCCCCGGGGAGAAAAAGACGGAAAGTAAATCCGGACCCTGCACACATAATCGGTGGATGGTCACATCCGCATCCCCGGTTTCCGGATCTTCGGCCCATATAAGCCCCATATTGAGATAGGGGCCTGCGTCTTTCAATGTATTTGTGTGGGCCGGCACCAGTGACCGGATATCCAGCGGAGGAACGTGGACCACTTCCTGACAGGGCGGAGCGGATCCTTGAAACCATGCAGGACTTACGGGGTTTTCATAGGCCTTCAGCAGGAGGCGCGGAAGGTGTTCTTCAGACGTATTCAACAAACATGCGGTTCGTTTTCTGCTGGCAAATATCCCTGTGACGACACGGACATCGTACCCCTTTACGTTATTGAACAACATGGCAGGGCCTATTTTTGTCGGAGGCGCCACAGGACATCCTGCGCCGATATAACGATAAACACCCGCCAGTTCGGCCTGAGGGTCCACCTCTTCATCGGTCACCAGCAACTGATTCGGCATATCCGAGATGACTGACAGCGCAGACCGCAAATCACAAATGGGATCTTGTTGACGGGGTACATTTCCCGCT
>CAZACO010000051.1:0-12432 GCA_964483185.1 uncultured Desulfobacteraceae bacterium | reverse complement strand
GCAAAGCTCGCAAAGTTAACCTGTTAATATTAAAAGATCTTTTCTTGGCGTTCTTGGCGTCTTTGGGAGAAAACATACTTTTTACGGGACCATTAATATTCAATTCTCAATCCAAGGCCGCCTCCACCATGGTCAGCACTTCCCCGTCCTCGTAGTGGAAGATGGAAGCCGCTCCGGTGGGACAGGCCACAGAACAGGCCCCGCACCCCTTGCATAGGGCCGCCTGGACCCGGGACACCTTTCCGCCCCCCTCCGCGTCTACAAGGGATGCAGCGCCGAAGGGACAGGCCTCTACACACAGGCCGCACCCGAGACAGTAGTACTCGTTCACGTGTGAGACCACGCCCTCCACCGTGAGCTCTTCCTTGGAAAGGACCACCGAGGCCCTCGAGGCCGCGGCCTTGGCCTGGGCAATGCTCTCTTCAATCGGCTTCGGGTAATGGGCCATCCCGGCCAGGAAGACACCCTCCGTAGCGAATTCAACCGGCCTCAACTTGGCATGGGCCTCCATGAAAAAGCCGTCCTCATTCAGGGATAGTTTGAACATCTGGGCCAGGGTCGTATTATCGCGCGGTACAATCGCAGCGGCCAGGATCACAAGATCGGGATGGATGAGAATATTGCGGCCCAAGATAGGGTCTCGGACGGTCATGCATATGGCGTCTCCCTCCTTTTCAACCACCGCTTTTTGCTCCCGGTTATACCGGATAAAGACAACACCCCGGCGCCGGGCCTCCCTGTAAAGGTCCTCCCTCTGACCATAGGTTCGGATGTCCCGGTACAGGACATAAACATCCATCTCCGGGTTCAGTTCCTTCAATTCCAGGGCCGACGTCATGGTATGGGTACAGCAGACCTTGGAGCAATAGGGCCTTTCAGATTCTCTTGAGCCGACACACTGGATAAAGACGGCCGTTTTTGCCCCGGCAATCCGCGCGTCTCCTCCCTTTATGGCCGCATCCAGCTCTTTGTGAGTCAATACCCTTTTGTCCCCGCCATACAGATATTCGGACGGCGTGTATTCTTGAGCGCCCGTAGCCACAATCACGGCCCCGTGCCTGAGCGACACATCCGAGCCGTTTTGCGAAATGACGGTCTCGAAGTTACCCACAAAACCGGCAGCTTCCCTGACAACCGATTCCTTGAAAACCTCGATGGCCGGGTGATCTTCGACCCGGCCCACCATCTCCTTCACACGTTCCGCAATGTCATCCCCCCGCCAGGTCTTACTGAGGTCCAATGCATGTCCGCCCAATTCGCCGGCCTGCTCGATCAGATAGACATGGAATCCCTGGTCTGCCAGACCGAGGGCCGCACTCATCCCGGCAAGGCCTCCGCCGATCACGAGGGCCCTGCTGTCGACCGGAACCGTGGGCTGGGGGAGCGGCTGTATCAACTGGGCCCTGGCCACGGCCATCCGCACCAGGTCCTTTGACTTGCCGGTGGCCTTATCCCTTTCCTTGCTGTGGACCCAGGAGCATTGGTTCCGGATATTGGACATCTCAAACAGGTATTTGTTCAGCCCCGCATCCTTCAGGGTCTCCTGGAACAGTTCCTCATGGGTCCTCGGGGTGCAGGCCGCCACGACAACCCGGTTCAGCCCCTCCCGCTCGATGGCCTCTTTCATCTTGTCCTGCGTGTCCTGGGAGCATGTGAACAGGTTCTCCTCCACATAGGTCACTCCCGGAAGGGTGCGGGCATATTCCGCAACCGCCGGCACATCCACAATCCCCCCGATATTGGTGCCGCAGTTGCAGACAAACACGCCGATGCGGGGGTCTTCGGAAGACACATCCTTCTCTGCGGGGTAGGTCCTTTCTTTGACCAATGACCCACGCGCAGAAGAGAGGGCCGCCTTGGCATCACACGCCGCCGCACTCGCCTCCATGACCGAGTAGGGGATGTCTTTGGGCTCCTGGAAGGCCCCGCACACATAGACCCCTTTCCTGGAGGTCTCGACCGGGCTGAAGGTTCCTGTCTCGACAAAATCGTCTTTGTCTAATTGGACGCCCAGGCGATGGGCCGTATCCATCAGGGCCTTCGGGGTCTCCAGCCCCACAGAGAGGACGACCAGGTCAAAGGTCTCACCCCTGATCCGGCCCCCTTCATCCACATATTCCAGCATCAGGTCCCGGGTACCGGGATCTTCAGAGATGGAGTGTATCCTGGAGCGGATAAACCGGACCCCCTGTTCATCCTTTGCACGCTCGTAGTACTTCTCAAAGTCCTTGCCATAGGTCCTCATGTCCATAAAAAATATAGCCGCATCCAGATCGTGCTCCGCGTGCTCTTTGGCAATGACGGCCTCCTTGATCGCATACATGCAGCAGACGGAAGAGCAATAGGAATGGTCACACCGGTTGATGTCCCTCGAACCCACACACTGCAGCCAGGCAATTTTGCGGGGTTCCCGTCCATCCGAGGGCCTCTGCAGATGCCCCTGAAAGGGTCCTGTGGCGCTCAGTATCCGTTCAAATTCCATGGACGTGACCACATTCGGGGAGGCCGCGTAGTGATAGGTGTCAAACTGGCCGGGATCAAAGGCCTGAAAACCCGGGGCCATGATCACGGATCCTACATGGATCGACAGGGTCTCCGGCCGCTGCGAATGGGTCTCCAGGGTAATTGCGCCGGCCTTGCACGTCTCCACGCACTGGAAACATTCGCAACAGTAACCGCAGTTCAGGCAGCGACCCGCCTCTTCTCTGCCGGAACCTTCCTCATAACCTACCTCCACCTCCTTGAAGTTGCCCACCCGCTCCGCAAGGGGAAGCTCCGGCATCCTGGCCCTGGATCGCCGCTGTACATCGTCCGGGATCGGTCGGTATACCGGGTTTTCATTGGTGACGGGGGAGCGGCCCTCTGCCATGTCTCGGCCATCCAAATACCTTACAATCGATTCGGCGGCCTCGCGACCTGCCGCAACGGCGCCGATGGCTACCCACGGCCCGGTCTGAAGGTCGCCGCCGGCAAACACCCCCTCGCGGCCGGTTTCATACGTCACCGGATCCACTTCGGTGGTGCCCCATTTGGAAAAAGCCAGATCAGCCACGTCTTCCAGGGCCGAAAGGTCGGGAGTCTGCCCGATGGCCGGGATCAACTGGTCGATCTCAATCTCATATTCGCTCCCGGGAATCGGGACGGGCCGTCTTCGGCCCGAGGAATCGGGTTCGCCCAACGCCATTCGTATGCATCGCAGCCCGGTAACCCCTCCGTCCGTCGTCAAGACCTCCTGAGGGGCGCACAGGTAGCTGACGCCAACGCCCTCCGCCTCTGCCGCCTGGATCTCCTCTTCCCAGGCAGGCATTTCAGCCCGGGTGCGGCGGTAGAGGATCATCACCTCTTCGGCGCCTAACCTGACCGCGCATCGGGATACATCGATGGCCACATTCCCCCCTCCGATAATCGCCACCCGCTTTCCCACCTCGGCCTTTCCCTCGATGTTCACTTCCCGCAGAAAATCGACGCCCTGACGAACGCCCCGGGCCTTTTCACCGGGAATTCCCAGTTCAATCCCTTTATGGGCGCCAAGGGCCAGGTATACCGCCTTGTAGCCGTTATTTATGAGATCATCGACGCTCAACCCCGGTCCTAAGGGTGTGTGGGTCTTGATGTCAACCCCCAGGTTGGTGATGACCTCGATCTCCCTGTCAAGGACCTCCCGTGGCAGACGATGATCAGGGATGCCCACCCGCAACATGCCTCCCGGCTCGGGAAGGGCCTCAAATACCGTAGACAGAATCCCCTTGCGCGCCAGGTGATAGGCGGCCGCAAGGCCGGCCGGGCCGGAACCGATAATGGCCACCTTTTCCTCCCGTGGCGGAAGGCATTCGATCTTTACGTCTCTGGGATCAAACTGATCAGCGGCCAACCGTTTGAGGTCCCGGATAGCCACCGGGTCATCCACCTCGCACCGCCGGCAGGCATCCTCGCAACCGTGCGGGCAGATACGTCCCAATACCCCGGGCAGGGGCAGGTCCTCCATGATGATGTTCAGGGCCGCTTCATAGTTGCCCTGCTTCACCATCTGTACATATCCCTGTACGTTCAGACCGGCAGGGCAGGCCAGACGACAGGGCGCCATATCCGTTTTCTGGATGGCAAAGGCCCCGGGGATGGCCTGGGCGTATTTCTTATAGGTCGCCTTCCTGTCAATCAACCCCTGATCGTATTCATTAGGGAGTGAGACAGGACATACCTCGGCGCAATCGCCGCACGCCGTGCACTTGGCTTCATCGATATAGCGGGGTGCCCTCCGTATGGTGACGGTAAAATTTCCTTCACTGCCATCGACCTGTTCCACCTCTGCGCAGGTTATCAGGTTGATATTCAAATGCCGGCCGACCTCGACCAGTTTGGGAGAGATAATTCACATGGCACAGTCATTGGTGGGAAAGGTCTTATCCAGCTCGCTCATCACGCCGCCGATGGCGGGGGATTTTTCCACGAGATGCACAAAATAGCCGGAGTCAGCGAGATCTAAGGCAGACTGCATCCCGGCAATTCCGCCTCCAATGACCATAACCGATCCAATCGTTTTTTCTGGCATGCGCCACTCCTTGATCAGTTAATAAGGGTACCTTGGGGCCAAAAAGAACCTGGCCTTTACGTATCCGTAATGAGTAATTGTTTGTGAAATCTCAACCAGGACGGCCCTGCTCAAAAACCCGTCTTGACAAGCATGTTGCATAACACTACACTGTCTCAGTAGCGTTGTTTTTTGCGACATTAGGCGTTTTTGTATCTGATGTCAACGATAAAATAGGCATTAGACGCCAGGCTTTAGGCACGAGGCACCCCCGCCTTGGGCCTTGGGCCTTGCGCCCAACGCCTGCCATATGAGGGAGAAACCCGGGTGCCTGAAACCAAAGAAAATTCTCAAGTAACGAACATAGGTATTGTCGGTGGCGGCGTTTTCTGTAGAGAAGTCCTCGAAAAAACGACCTTTGACTACAGAAATAATGACGTCAATGCCCGCATCCTCATCATCGCTGATCCCGATCCGGAGAGCCCGGGGATGCAGGCGGCCCGAGATCTGGGGCTTAAGACCGTCAGTGACTATCATGCCCTCTACGATCCTGAATACCAGATCGACCTGATCATCCACCTCACCCCGTCGCAGGAGATTTTCGAAGATATTCTCGATACCAAACCCCACCACATTCGCCTCCTTTCGTATTCTGCATTCAGGCTCTTCTGGAAGGCCATCCATGTGGAAGAGGAAAAACTGCGGGCAAGGACCGAGGAAATAGAGACGATCCTCAACGGAATCCAGGAGTTCATCCTGGTGATCACGCCGGAGAGGACCATCGTCGAGGTCAATGAGGCGTTTCTGCGACAGATGGGCTACACCCGCGACGAGGTTATCGGCCGAAAATGCCATGAGATATTCCAGAATGCCAATCAGCCGTGCGATGACGGGAACAGCGTCTGTCCCCTCAACGAGGTCATCCGGAACAGGCGGCCCCACCAGCAGATCAGGACTCGGATGGACCATAACGGCGGACAGAGGTATATCGAGGTCTCCATCTATCCGATCTGGGGGAGGGACGGTAAGATATCGCGGTTCATCGAGGTCAGCCGCGACATTACAGATAGAAAAAAAGAGGAAGAGGAAATTACCCGCCGGCTGGAACAGATGGTGGAAGAACGCACACGGCAGTTGGAAGAGACCCATGCCAAACTCCTGCATCAGGACAAAATGGCCTCCTTAGGCAAGCTGTCCGCCTCGGTGGTTCACGAAATCAACAATCCGATTGCAGGCATACTCAACCTGATCATGCTCATCAAACGCCTTATCGAAGAGGGACCTGTCAGGCAGAAGGATCTCGATAAATTCAGCCAGTACCTGAACCTTATGGACACGGAAACCCGTCGGATCAGCCGAATCGTGTCCAACCTCTTAGCCTTTTCGCGCGAGTCCAAGATGGCCTTGAATGATATGGATATCAACCGGCTGATTGAAAAGACCCTGTTTCTGAATTCCAATCTGCTCAAAATCAGCAATGCCAGGGTGGAGAAGCGGTTTGCAGCGGAGCTCCCCCGGATCATAGGATCCGAAGACCAGCTCCAGCAGGTTTTTATGAACATGATTTCCAATGCGGCGGAGGCCATGGAGGCGTTAGGAGACGGTACGTTGACCATAGAAACCGAGCATCTCTCCGGCGAAAGGAAGATCGTGGTCCGATTCAGGGATACAGGTCCGGGCATTCCCCGTGAAAATCTGTCCAAGCTTTTCGAACCCTTCTTTACAACCAAGAAGAAGGGGAAAGGGGTGGGGCTCGGGCTCTCGGTGGCATACGGCATCATAGAGGAGCATGGAGGCGCTATCCGGGTAGAATCGAGGCCGTCGGAAGGCACGGTGTTTGAGGTCGAACTCCCCCTGGACCCGCCGTCAGGCATGCGTGACCGGCGGGGAGACCCCCGCGGCGAGGACGAACATATGGATTATTGCCGAGGAACTGATCACGCGGGAATCATTGGCCTTACGCGAAACGATGTGTAACGCTGTTCAATCGCCACTCATCCATCGTCATTCCCCGACAGTCCTTCTGAGAGGTAGGCGTACAGATCCTTCACCTTCAAGTCCAGCTCGGCCGTGCTCTGGGCACACGTCAGGTGGATGTGACACTTGGGACAGGCGGTGATCAGCGTATTGGCCCCGGTCTGCAACGCCTCATCAAGTCGCTCGATGCGCATCGCCTTTGAACAGTTGGAGCACTCCATCCAGGCGCTTGTGCCACAGCAGAGGGCGTTTTCTCTGTTGCGACCCATTTCCACAACGCGACTTTCAGGAATCAGCTTCAGCAGGTCCCGGGGCTGTTCATAGAGCCCTGCTCCCCTGCCCAGACGGCAGGGATCGTGATAGGTTAAGGCCCCGTTCTGGGAAGGTTTGAACGAAAGTCCTGAACCGGGCAGTTCGCGGGCCAGGAACTCGGTCATGTGAAGCGCTTCAAAAGGGAGGTCGCCAAAATATTTGGGATAATATTCCTTAAAGGTGGTGTAGCCTTCAGGGCAACTGAAGAGTACGGTCTTTGCCCCTGATGCCGTGATCACCTCCATGTTGCGCTTGGCTAATTTGCGGAAGGTCTCCTCATTTCCGCTCCACAAGGCATCATGCCCGCAGCACCGTTCTTCATTGCTGATAACCGGGGTAATCCCCATCTTGTTGAGGATGGTGAGGACCCCGCGCGCGCTCTTAAGCGGTGAGATATCTAAATACCCGAAGATCACCTCAAAATAGGGAAGGCACCCGACGAAGTAGAAGTAATCGCCTTTCTCTGCAAACGTGCCTGTCTCCTTGGCCCAGTCCGTGCGCCGCTGTTGAATCTCACCGGCCTGTAGATCCGCAATGGATTGCAGGATACCGTGATGGCTCTCAAAGGGGAGGTTTCCTGCCTCGCGGGCCTTCTGCCGGAATAACCGGATGAATTCCGGGAAATCGATCTCGACCGGACACCGGGTACTGCACCGGGCACAGCTCAGGCAGGCCCATATCTCGTGGCTCCCGGAAAGATCCCCGTTCGGCTCCTTCATGGCCCGTTTGATCATCTGACGCGGTGAAAAAGAAGGGAGCACGCGGCTGACCGGGCAGCTCCCGGTGCATACCCCGCATTCCATGCAATAGTCGATCTGTTTTTGAGTAAGTTGCATTGCGTTTACCGTGTAAAGGGTTCAGGTCAAATGACGGATCGGACAACCGGGTTTCGGGTGTCAGGTTTTTCAGGGGTATCCAGTAATGATCCCCGGCAGCTCCGCTAAAAGTGACTATGTGTATCATAGAACTGTCTTCTTCTGTCAAGAAAAAACCGAGTGTTCGGATGATGCCGAATCAAACGTCCAACCCTTCTCCGATCGGATCATTCCCCCGTGAACCCTGTTTAGGGAACAGAGACCCGGCCTCAGATCAAGAGGTTCAGTTTGACAAATTTCAAAAAAAACTTGACACGGAATAGATCTACAAATAGAATTCAGCGCTTTACAGGCATTCATCATGAACTCCCCCGTTTCACGCAGGGTTGCATGAACCCCTTAACACGATGGCGTTGAGACGCTTGCGGAATGTCACACTTCATTCAGGCGAGTGAAGGGTCGTTCTTCAAAGGTCTCGGAATTCCGCCCGAAAGGGTCACCATGCTCCCTTTGTGAAGGGCTCGTTGTTGTTTGATTTAAGGGGGGTCTCAACTCGCAATTCCCGGATTTTGGATCTCCCTTTTCGCTGGGACTGGCAGGGGGTGTCCGGATGAGGGCAATCTGCACGGAAATGGTATAAAGAACATGGCTAAGAATACAAAAAAGGGAAAGATTGTTATCGACAGGGAACGGTGCAAGGGGTGTCATATGTGCATCGAAGTCTGTCCCAACAACAGAATCGAAGTCGATGAGGAGCTCAATAAGAAGGGTTACTCTCCAGCTCGGTTCAAGGAAACCGTCAATGAGGGCGAGAAGGGGTGCGTCGGGTGTGCCCAGTGCGCCACGGTCTGCCCTGATGTCGCTATCGAGGTGTATCGTGCCAAGTGAAAAGATGTTAATGAACGGTTCCCACACAGTGGGAGAAGCGGCGGTACGCGCCGGATGCCGTTATTATTTCGGTTATCCGATCACACCGCAAAATGAGCTTCCGGAATATCTATCCGCCCGCATGTTGGACGTGGGCGGCACCTTTATCCAGGGCGAGAGCGAGGTGGGTTCCATCAACATGGTTCTCGGCGCGTCGGCTGCCGGCGGAAGGACCATGACATCCTCGTCGTCCCCCGGGATCTCCCTCAAGCAGGAAGGAATTTCTTACATGGCGGGCATGGAACTTCCTGCGGTCATCATCAACATGATGCGGGGAGGGCCGGGGCTAGGGAATATCGCACCCTCGGCGGCCGATTATTTTCAGGCCACCCGGGGCGGCGGCCACGGCGACTACCGGACGCCCGTATTGGCGCCGGCCGGGGGCCAGGAATTAGCTGACCTCACATTTGTGGCCTTTGATCTGGCCGACAAATACCGCAATCCGGTTATGCTCCTGGGAGACGGTCTTATGGGACAGGTCATGGAACCGGTGGTTTTCCCCGATTTCATCGACCTGAAGGACCTGCCCAAGAAGGACTGGATCTTGAACGGCTGCGAAGGCCGTGAAGCGAGGGCCATATTCTCCATGCTCCTCGGGCAGCAGGGTGAGCTGTATAAACATAACCTGCATCTGCAGGAAAAATATGACCGAATAACGGCCGAAGAACAGCGCTGGGAGACAAAACACACCGAAGACGCCGAGGTGGTCGTCGTGGCATATGGCACGGCAGCGCGTATCGCCGAAAGCGCCATTGAAGAACTCAAGGCCGAAGGGATCCATGCCGGCCTGTTCAGGCCGATAACGTTGTGGCCATTTCCCCTCCCTGTGCTTAGAGATCTATCCAAAAAGGTACCCAAGATAGCGGTCTTTGAATTGAGCATGGGCCAGATGGTGGAAGATGTGATCCTCTCCGTAGGAGAGAGGGCCGAGATCTATTTCCATGGCCTGCCAGGAGGAATCATCCCCACCCCGGCCCAGGTAGCCGGGTTTATCCGATCGGTCGTAAAGGGCGACGGAACAGTGGGCCGGAGGATTGACGTATGAGCGACAAAATTGAATACAAAAAGATATTTAGCAGGCCGGAATCCTTAAAGGACAACCCCACCCACTACTGCCCGGGGTGTGGCCACTCCGTTGCCCACAGGCTGGTTGCCGAGTGTCTGGATGAAATGGGCCTTCGCGGCAAGACCATCGGCGTGCCGCCCGTGGGCTGCGCTGTCCTGGCCTACAACTATTTTAATTTCGACATGGTTGAGGCCCCGCACGGAAGGGCAATGGCAGTTGCCACCGGGATCAAGCGGGTCCACCCGGACAAGTTCGTCCTCACCTATCAGGGTGACGGGGACCTGGCGGCCATCGGCACGGCCGAGACGATCCATGCGGCAAACCGGGGCGAGCGAATCTCGGCCATCTTCATCAATAACGCCATTTACGGCATGACCGGCGGCCAGATGGCCCCTACCACGCTTCTGGGCCAGAACGCCACCACGGCCCCCGGCGGCCGGGACCCGCGTCTCCACGGCAGGCCGATCGACATCTCCCGCATGCTGGCCGTCAGCGACAGCGTGGTATTTATCGAACGCTGTGCCTTGACCTCAGTCAAACAGATCCGCAAGGCCAAGAAGGCCATCAAGAAGTCCTACCAGTGCCAGTTGGACGACCTGGGCTTTTCCATGGTAGAACTACTGTCCCCATGCCCCACGAATTGGAAGCTTCCGCCCAAGGCTGCATGGGATTGGGTTAACGAGGTGATGGTAAAAACCTTCCCATTAGGTGTCATCAAAGACACCACTGGATACGAGGACAAAAAATGATTACCCGAACGACATTCGCAGGTTTCGGTGGCCAAGGTGTCTTACTCATGGGGTACGTGATGAGCCACGGGGCCATGCATAAAGGACTCAATGTCACCTATTTTCCTTCTTACGGCGCTGAAATGCGGGGCGGAACGGCCAACTGCACCGTCACCCTGTCTGACAAGAAGATCGCCTCGCCGGTAGCATCCAACCCGGATATTGTTGTGGCCATGAATTTCCCCAGTCTCCAGAAGTTCGAACCCACTATCGTTGAAGAGGGACTCGTCTTCCTGAACGCCTCTCTTTTTGACGAAAGGCCCTCCCGCACGGATATCGAGGTCGTCTCGGTGCCCACCCTGGAATTGGCACGAGAGGCCGGATCGGAGCGAGGGGGAAATATGGTCATGATAGGGACGGTTTGCGCCAAGACAGGACTGTTGTCCCTGGAAGAAACCATCAAGGGGATGCAGGCCGCCCTCAAGGGAAAAGAGAAGTTCTTTGAACTCAACCAGAAGGCCATCGAGAGAGGATTTACCTTTGTGGCCGACGGGAAGTAGCCGCCCTGCCGTCCTCCGTCGCATCATCACGTCTCTCTGAACAGCAGTGAAAGCGAAGGTCTTATGCGACCCTTAGAGATGCCTTCCAACGGTGGCCTTATAGAGCGTTGCCTCGCCCGCTATCTGATAGGGGCCGACCGCTGACGGGATGAGGACGGACATCCCTTTTTCCACGGTCTCGAACCGGCCCCTTCCCAGATCTTGGATGCGGGCCGTCCCTTCCATGGAGATCACGATCTCCACGCCTCGATCCCCCTGGCTCGTGAAGGGGTTGTCTTCAGACACGCTGATCACGGATAACCGGAATTCAGATGCAGGCGTCTCATAGACGCTCTCAGCCGGTTGGCCGGTCTGAGGCCTCACCTTTTGGACAGGCCCCGGAGTGAAATTCACAATCCTGAGCAGTTCCGCCACATCCACATGTTTCGGGGTCAGGCCCCCCCTCAATACATTGTCGGAATTGGCCATCAGCTCCAGTCCCACCCCTTTCAGATAGCTATGGGGTTCACCGGCCGGGATGTAGATGGCCTCCCCCGGTTCCAAGATCACATGGTTGAAGATAAGGGGGGATAAGACGCCCACGTCTCCGGGATATGCCCGGTTGAGTTCGACCACCCACCCGAACGCCCGGTCCAGATCCATCCATTTCATGGCACGTCCTACTGTCGATTCAATGACCCGCTTTCTGCGGGCCGGATTCATGGAGACCAGGGAGGTAAAAAACCGCCGCAATCCGGAACTGTCAGGCGCTTTTCTCAATCCATCCAGTTCATCCGAAAGGATCTCGGTAGAAACCTTGCCCAAAAGGCTCAAAAGATCGTCAAAAGGCCGAAACCCCTTGAGGGCCTCGAACCGCGTGACGGCGCAAAGGATCTCAGGCTTGTGATGGGGATCTTTGTAGTTGCGCTCAGGTGCATCCAGGGGAATCCCGAGACGGTTCTCCCTTTCAAATCCTTTCCGCGCCTCTTCAAGATTGGGGTGAACCTGGATGGAGAGGGGACGCTCGGCCGCAAGGACCTTGAACAGAAATGGAAGCGTATTGGAGAACCTTTCAGCAACCCTCTTGCCGAGCACCGAAACCGGATCTCTTTCAATTACCGTGTCAAGAGTCTGCCACTCGCCCGCTACCCTCACCTGTGAAGGGGCCTTTGGATGGGCCCCCAACCAGAGCTCGGCGGCCGGCCTTTCAGACGGCACCGGCAGACCCAGAAGCGACGGTATGGCTGTCCTCGACCCCCATGCATATTCCTGGATCGGATTTTTCAACAAAGCGATCCTATCCATACATCTCACCCCCCTACCCTATTATAAGTGACTAAAGTGCCTAAAGTGAGCTAAAGTGCCTAAAGTAAAGGATCCTGGACCAGAAACCCTGGTTCGCCTTGTTAAATCAAGTCTTGGATCATCGTCTCGATCTCACCGGTCTTCCCCCAGTAGAAATGATCGGCCCCGTTTATCACCCGAAACGCCGCCTCAGGGTTCCAGACAGACAGCATCGGTTCGATCATGGCAGGAGGTG
>CAZACO010000050.1:0-12470 GCA_964483185.1 uncultured Desulfobacteraceae bacterium | reverse complement strand
GGAGGCTGTCGATAGCCTGCGCGGCGCTTTGAGAGATCGGGACGATTTTGATCCGGCAGTTCTTTTTGTGTGGGGGACCATGCAGGCCACGGGGGTCTTGAATATCCTTAAGGCCGTTGAAGAGGAATTCGGCGAAAAAGGACAGAGCGTGGTGCGCCGGGCCATCAGTAACGCTGGATACGAAGCCTGTCAGCAATTTCTTGAGCATTCCGAGTTTCCGGAAGATCTCTCTGATATCGAGCTGATTTCTTTCATTGTGACCGGTATCAACACCATTTTATATGCGTCCTTGGAAAAACCCTGGATCACCGATGACGACCGGTGCGAGTTCGATATTCTCTGGTGCCCCCATCAGGACCGTTACACCGCTTTTGACTGCCGTGTACAGCGTTATTTCGTGGAAGGCATGATCCGGGCCTGCGAAGATTTCACCGGGAAAAAATTTCACCCGGTGGTGGATAAGATCATTCCTCACGGCGCTGACCGATGCCATTTTTCAGTGGACCGCTGGGAAGATGACGGGGAGACCCACCCTTGGGACAAGTACTCCGAGGAACTGGCCCGCCGCGCTTTTGATAAAATGAAAGGCACGGATAAAAAAAGGGGGGCGTCCGGGACACGAGGTAGTTAAAAGGTTAGTAGATGGCAATGTGGCTTCGCAAATGAAATGTTTCAGTACGATACAAATGGCCTAAGAGTTCTTATGGCCCCCATTCCGCATTCTACGCTTTACCATTGACACGCACGGCCAAACCACCTATACTCGTTCTAAGAAAAATCGAGTTGTATCAATCAGTTCAATAACTTTCGCTCTTAATCATGCGTGAATATCCGATGACGGAATTATGATTATCTGGTCATTTGTTCATACACTAACCTTCCTGATTTACGTGTACCTGGGGATTTACGTACTCGTTAAAGACCCGAAGTCGCCCCTCAACAGGTTGGCATTTTTTTTCTCAAGTTGTTTTGCAATATGGACCTTTGGCCTCATATTTATCCACAATCCGGACACACCTGAGAGTATCTTGGGAATAGCCGAAACAATCGTACCGTTCGGATGGATCGGTTTTTGCAGTTTTATCTTCTGGTTTTTTCTTATCTTTACTGAAAGGACAAAAATTACACGATCGAAATACTTTTACCCGTTACTGTTCATACTGCCTGTAATGCTGGTCTATAAGCAGCTGTCGAGTGGTTCAATCATCGTTGGCAATATAGAACAACCTTACGGTTGGATACCCGTATGGGGAAGATCATTTTGGACATATCTCTTCTTTGCCTATCTATTTCTATATGTGGGCGCCACAATTTTTCTGATTTATGACTACTGGCGGAAAACATCAAACGCCCTTAAGAAGAGGCAGGCAAAAATATTCTTTATCTCCGGACTTGCCTCATTTATTATAGGTGTATGTAGCAATATCGTACTTCCCATGTTGAATATTGTGACAATACCCGATTTGGCGACCTTATTCAGCCTTATCTGGGTAGTGGGAACCGTCTACGCCATGGTTCGATACCGATTCCTTGCTATCACACCGGCAACTGCTGCTGACAATATCATCTCTACGATGGCCGATTGTTTGATTTTGCTGGATGAATATGGAGATATTATTACGGTAAACGAAGCAACTTTGAACCTATTGCATTATGATAAGAAAGAGTTATGCGGTAGATCAGTCGATACACTCTTTAACGAAGAACGTTTAAGATCCGGTGTTTCCGGAGATATAATTCAGGGAGATAATTTTAAAAACCGTGATGACTATTTCATAACAAAGAGCGGAGAAAATATCCCGGTGAGCCTTTCCTGTTCAGTGCTGACGGACGAAGCAGGCGCAACAACAGGGTTTGTTTATATCGTTAGGGATATGACAGAGTATAAGAAGACGGAACAGTCGTTGCGTGAAGCCCGCGAAGGGCTGGAAGCATTGGTTCAAGAAAGAACCGAAGAGCTTGAAAAAACCAATGTAGCCTTGAGGGCTGAAATTAAGGATAAAAAACTTGCCGAAGAGGCACTACAGGCAAGTGAAGAGAAATACCGAACCATACTTGAAAGTATGGAAGACGGGTATTTCGAAGTCGATATCGAGGGAAACTTCAGATTCTTCAATAGGGCATTGTGTGAACGACTCGGATATGCCCCTGAAAAATTAGTGGGCATGAATTATAAAGCGATCATGGATAAGGAGAATGGCAAAAAGCTGTTCCATGAATTTAATAAAGTATTCACCACCGGAATACCTATTAAAAATATTGAGGTCCGAGTTATTTCAAAAGGCGGGGCCGTGAAGATTGTTGAAACTCCAATCTCTTTAATAAGAGATATCAATAATGAACCCGTTGGATTTCGGGGACTTGCACGTGATGTCACAGAACAACGAGATCTTGAAATCCGATTTCAACGTGCTCAGAAAATGGAAGCGATCGGAGAACTTGCCGGAGGTGTTGCCCATGATCTTAACAACATTCTGTCCGGGATTGTAAGTTACCCTGAAATTATTTTGATGGATTTGCCAACGGACAGCCATTTGAGGAAGCCGATCCTGACTATACTGAAATCAGGAGAAAAGGCAGCATCCGTTGTCGAAGATCTGCTTACATTGGCCCGAAGGGGAACTAAGGTTGAGAAAGTAACCAACTTGAATTCAATTATTTCTGATTACTTACAGAGCCTCGAGTTCAAAAAACTGATATCCCACTATCCCAAAATCCAAATTGAAACCAAGTTTGAAAGCAGGCTGTTAAATATTTTGGGCTCCCCTGTGCATTTATCCAAAACCGTAATGAACTTGGTTTCCAATGCTGTTGAGGCCTCCGGTGACAGGGGAAAGATTTCTATCTGCACACGAAACCAGTATATCGATAGAGCGATAACAGGTTACGACACCGTTGGAGAAGGTGATTATATCATTCTAACTGTATCCGATACCGGGGTTGGCATTCCGTTAGAAGACAGGGAGAAGATCTTTGAGCCATTTTACACGACAAAGACGATGGGTAGAAGCGGAACAGGTTTGGGTCTGGCAGTTGTATGGGGCTCAGTGAAAGACCACAATGGATACATTGACATTAAAAGTTCCAAGGGAAAAGGAACTTCATTTGAGCTGTATTTTCCTGCTACCAGGAAAGAAATATCTAAAGACAGGTCTCCGTTGTTAATAGAGAAATATAAGGGCAAAGGTGAGTCAATTTTGATAGTGGATGATGTGAAGACGCAAAGGGAAATCGCATCTAAGATCCTTCTGCGATTAGGATATGTGGTAGATACCGTCTCAAGTGGTGAGAAAGCAATTGAGTATCTTCAAGATAATCAGATAGACCTATTGGTACTGGATATGATCATGGATCCGGGAATTGACGGGCTTGAAACGTATAAAAGAATCCTGCAATTACATCCCAAGCAAAGGGCAATAATTGCAAGCGGATTCTCTGAAACAGTGCGTGTCAAAGAAGCTCAAAGTTTGGGGGCCGGACAATACCTTAAGAAACCATATACATCAGCACTACTGAGTAAGGCCGTCAGAAGGGAATTAGACAGACGATAACGGGGGATTACAGGAGTTCCCCAAGAAATACAAGAATGGCAAAAAGCAGCGTTATTCGGCGCTCCCCTTTTCGGTTATTGTGGCAGTTGTTACAGACATGCCGATCTTTTTCAGCCATTATTTCTTAAGACATCTCAAGAAGAAGTGGGGAACCATGAGAAAACGGATGACATGGGTGGGGATTGCCTGGAGAGGGATGGAGCGTGGCGGGGCTTTCAAAGCTTGAAGCTGGAGGAATTGCGACCAGTGGAGGATCCCTGCGTAAGGAGGATAGGCGAATGATGGAAGATGAACTGAAATCCCTGGCCATGAACGAAGGGTGCATCAGGGTCGGGATCGCCCGGCGTGACGCTTTTTCTGAGGCGCCCCCGTCGGCAAACATGCGATATCTCAAGCCGTGGGCCGAAACTGTTGTCTCCTTTGCCATCACCACGGGAACCGATTGGATCGAAGACTATCTCGGTAAAAAGACCCGGATGGTAATGAGGGACAACATGCACCACGTGTACCATGAATTATACCGAATAGGGATCGTCATCGCCGATCGGCTGAAGGCCAACGGTTATAAAGCGCATCCCATTATCCCCAACGGCCTTTATCGACCGGATCATACATTCGAAAAGGAGATTCCGGATCATGACGTGAAACCGCCTTTGTCACTTCGTTACATGGCAGTGGGGGCAGGTGTGGGGACTTTTGGTTGGAGCGGTAATGTGATGATTCCGGGCCACTGGTCAAATGTGTATCTGGGCGGCGTTCTGACGGATGTGCCCCTTTCGCCTGACAGCCCCATGGAGGAGGCCCTTTGTGATGGGTGCCTCATTTGCTCCCAGGTGTGCCCTGTGGATTTCATCAACGCGAGAAAACAGGAACACGTGAGTGTAACCATTGCCGGGCGTGAATTCACCTACAACCAAAAGCGGGGGGATCTCCGATGCGTCATAGGATGTGGCGGATTCACGGGCCTTTCCAAGGATGGAAAATGGAGTTCCTGGTCTACCGGCCGGACCATTCTGCCGAACAAAGACGATGATCTCCCCCAACTCTTTGCTTCGCTCCGGGATGATCCAGCCAATGCCGCTGCCAGACGTAACATCACTTTCGGCAAGAAAGGCGTCCTGGATCGCCCAAAGGAGAATATCAAGACCACCTGCAATCACTGCATCACGGTATGCAGCGGCCCTCTGGCGGTTCGGAAGAAATGGAGAGACCTTTTGTACACCTCGGGCGTCGTGGAACTGGATTCGGAAGGACGAGAAGTGGTGAGGGAACCCCTTTAGGGCTCGCGCAAAAATAAGAGCCGTCAGAAGCATGGACTCCCTCAAGACTAGAGAAAGGATCAGAGCATGGAAAACAGGACGATCAAAGAGATGCGTGCAGAGGCTGAAGAGATATTCAAGAGCGCTGTCGCGGCCGTGAACCCTTATGAGGCTGTCATGCGGTTTGTCCGGGTGGAAGGGGATCGGCTGTCTGCAGGGCCCGTAGACCGGCCGGTGGTCGCCCTTGATTTGAAGGAATACGACCGTGTTCTGCTTGTCGGCGGAGGAAAGGCCACGGCTCCGATGGCCAAGGCCATGGAGGAACTGCTCGGCACGAGGCTCAAGCAGGGGATTATCAATGTCAAATATGGTTTTGGTGCGGATCTTGCCGTGACGGAGATCATTGAGGCGAACCATCCCCTGCCCGACCTGAAAGGAGTGGAAGGCACGGCAAAGATCATCGATCTACTTCAAAACGCCGGCGAAAAGGACCTTGTCTTTTCCCTCATCTCGGGGGGCGGTTCCGCGCTGCTGGTGCAGCCCGCCGGGGGGATCACCCTCGAAGAGATGCAGGATCTGACCCGGAGCCTCCTTGAATGCGGGGCCAGCATCGATGAAATAAATACCGTCAGGAAGCATATATCCCTGTCAAAGGGAGGGCAGATGGCCAGGGCCGCCATGCCGGCGACCACAGTCAACCTGATGTTATCGGATGTGGTGGGAGACAGCATGGATGTCATCGCCTCAGGCCCCTTTGTCCCGGACACCTCCACATTCAAAGATGCCTGGGATATCCTCGAAAAATATGATTTGAAGGAGGTCCCTACTGCTATCCGGTCTCATCTGAAACAGGGAAGGGAAGGCCGAATCCCTGAGACGCCCAAGGCGGGCGATCCGGCGTTTGATCGGGTCCATAATCTTATCATCGGGAGCAATATCCTGGCCCTGCAGGCGGCAGAAGAAAGGGCCAGATCCCTGGGATACAACCCCCTGATCCTTTCCTCCATGATTGAGGGGGAGACCAGAGAGGTGGCGCGGGTCCACACCGGCATTGCCAAAGAGATGCTAAAGACGGGCAGGCCGATCCCCTGTCCCGGGTGTGTGATTTCAGGCGGCGAGACGACTGTGACGATCCGGGGAAACGGCCTTGGGGGGCGGAATCAGGAGTTCTGCCTGGCCGCGGCCCTTGAACTGGAGGGCCTCCCCGCCAGGGTGGTGGTCCTGAGCGGGGGCACGGACGGGGATGACGGGCCGACCCAGGCGGCAGGTGCAGTCGTGGATCCGCTCACCGTAACGCGCGGAGAGAAGGCCGGGATGGCGGCATCCGATTTCTTGGATGACAATGATGCGTACCATTTTTTTGAAAAGACCGGGGATCTCCTCATCACCGGCCCTACAGGCACCAATGTCATGGATGTGAGGCTGGTCCTGGTACGATAATTACCCCTGCATAGGGAAGCGATGCTGGATGCTCGATGCTGGATACTGGATACTGGATGCTGGTTACTGGATGCTGAAGGAATTCCCTCTGCCGGACTTTTTGAAGATACTTGAAATCCAGTATCCAGAATCACGTGATAACAGGCATTAGCCAGTGGGGATTCCAAGGACTCGGTTCAGAAGTTGCAGCTTTGGCCTATTTATATGGCTGGCCCAGGTCGATGATCTCCATCCGGTTGGTGCCGCCCCGGTGCCCTGCCGAAGGGCCCTGGGTCAGGATCACAAGCCCCTTTGTCAGGCCGAGCGCGCCAAGCTGTTCACGGGCATAGGCCTCCCAGTCTTCGGGATAGTCTGGCTCATGCACCGGATAGACCCCGTAGGAGAACTGCAGGGTCTGGCATGTGGATTCATTGGTGCTGATGCCCGCGACCCAGACCGGGAGGCGGAAACGGGTGATCCGTCTGGCGGTGGCCCCGGTCTCGGTGGGGGTGATGATCGCGGTGGGCGTGAGCCGATTTACGGTCGCATGGACGCTGAGAGAAATAAGGTCCTCCACGCTCAACTCGCCCTCCGCCTCGGCGGCCGTCAAGGCCTCACGCACCGGCCGGGCGTTCAGATGGGCCTCGGTAACCCGGGCAATGCGGGCCATCACGCCTACGGCCTCTGCAGGATAGGCCCCTGAAGCCGATTCCTCGGAGAGCATGATCGCGTCTGTCCCGTCCAGAATGGCATTGGACACGTCCGCTACCTCGGCCCGGGTGGGGCGCCGGTTGTCGACCATGGAGAGGAGCATCTGGGTGGCCGTGATGACCGGCTTTCCAGCCAGATTGGCCTTCCGGATAAGGCCTTTCTGGACCACGGCGATCTCCTCTATGGGGACCTCCACTCCCAAGTCGCCCCTTGCCACCATGATCCCGTCAACTAATTTCAGGATGGCATCGATATTTTCGAGGGCCTTGGAGCGCTCTATCTTGGCGATGACAAAGGGTTCATAGCCTGCGTCTGCTGCAGCGTCCCGAAGGGCCTTGACATCATCAGGACCCTGGACAAACGACTCCCCTATGGCGTCTACACCCTGGTCCAGGGCGAATTTGAGGCACTCGCGATCCCGATCCGTAAACGCGCTGATGCCCAGATCGATCCCGGGAAAGTTGACCCCCTGATAGGAACGGTGCGTCCCCCCCACAACGACCCTGCCGGGCACGGCCTGGCCGTCTATCCTTTCCACCTTGAGCTGGACAAGCCCGTCATTGAGAAAAATGGTATTGCCCGGCAGCACGGCCTTGGGCAGTCCTGCAAACGTGATCGACACCCGATCGGCATCGCCTTCCATCTCCCAGGGCACCAAGGTGAAGGGCTGGTCCCGTTTCAGTTCGACAGGCTCCTCGACCAGCTGGCCGATGCGCATCTTGGGGCCGGGAAGATCGGCCAGCAAGGCCACCCGTTCACCGGTAGCTGCTGCCGCGGCCCTGATGTCTTCGATCAACTGCCGGTGGCTTTCGAAATCGCCATGGGCAAAATTGAGGCGTGCCACATTCATCCCATTTCGAATCATCTGCTCCAAGATGAACCGGGACTGACTGGCCGGGCCGATGGTGCAAACGATCTTGGTCTTTTTCAGAGGTAAATTCATGTTGATAGCCCTTAATACCCCGCAAGTCCTGCGTTCTTGAAGGCCGTATGCACGATTCCAACGGCTTCTTCGATGACCTTTTTCAGGTGCACTTCCCCCTTGAAGCTCTCTGCGTAGATCTTGTTAATGGCCTCGGTTCCTGATGGGCGGGCAGCGAACCAGGCGTTTTCGGCCACCACCTTGAGACCACCGATAGGGGCCCCGTTGCAGGGAGCATCGGTGAGTTTGGCAGTAATCTTTTCTCCGGCCAGATCCTTTGCGGGCACCATCTCCGGGGAGAGATTTTTTAGAACGGCCCTCTGCCCGGTGGTTGCAGGTATGTCGTTACGTTCGTAAACAGCCTTCCCGAATTTCTCTTCCAGATCACTGTACAGCTCATCGGGATAACGCCCGGTCCTGGCCGTGATCTCCATGGCAAGAAGGTCCATGATGATGCCGTCCTTGTCGGTTGTCCAGACCTTTCCGTCTCTGCGCAGGAATGAGGCCCCGGCACTTTCTTCCCCGCCGAATCCGTAAGATCCGTCCAGGAGCCCGTCCACAAACCATTTAAAGCCCACAGGCACCTCGCAGAGTCTGCGCTTCAGGGATGCGGCCACGCGGTCGATCATGGAACTGGAAACCAGTGTTTTCCCCACGGCCGCCTCGCGATTCCAGCCGGGGCGGTTCTGGAAGAGATACCAGATCGCCACGGCAAGGTAGTGGTTGGGCGTGAGCAGTCCGGCGCCCCGGGTGACAATGCCGTGGCGGTCGGCGTCCGCATCGTTGCCGAAGGCGATGTCAAATTTTTCCCTGAGTCCTATCAGGTTGGCCATGGCATAGGGAGAGGAGCAGTCCATGCGGATCTGGCCGTCCTTGTCAACGGTCATAAAGCCGAAGGCGGGATCCACGACCCGGTTGACCACCTCTATGTCAAGCCCGTATTGTTCCCGGATGGGGTCCCAGAAGTTAACGCCGGCACCCCCTAACGGGTCTACCCCAGCCTTAAGTCCTGCGCCGGCAATGACCTCCATATCGATGACATTTCCCAGATCCGCGACATAAGCGGCCACGTAGTCGTGCTCATGCGTCGTCTCCGAGGAAATTGCCTTTTCATAGGGAATCCGCTGCACCTCCTTCAGGCGGCCGCGCAGGATGTCGTTGGCCCTTTCTTCAATGATGCGGGTGGTCTCTGTATCGGCCGGTCCCCCGTGGGGCGGATTATATTTGAAACCGCCATCTGCCGGCGGGTTGTGGGAAGGGGTAATGACCACGCCGTCTGCGAATCCGCTGTTCCTGTCCCGGTTGTACGTCAGGATGGCGTGGGAGATGACCGGCGTAGGCGTGTAGCCGCCCCCCTTTTGAATCATCGCCGTGACCCCATTGGCGGCAAAGACCTCTAAAGCGCTTGCCATGGCCGGTTCCGACAGGCCGTGGGTGTCCATCCCGATATAAAGGGGACCGCTGAAACCCCTGGCCTTCCGGTACTCGCATATGGCCTGGCTGACGGCAAGGATGTGGTCTTCGTTAAAGCTGTTTTTGAAGGACGATCCCCTGTGGCCGGATGTGCCAAAGGCGACCCTCTGGGCCGGGTCAGAAACATCCGGCTTTCGGGCGTAATAGGCTGTGATCAGCCTGGGGATATTCACGAGGAGTTCGCGGGGGGCTGGTTTCCCGGCGAGTTCAGAGACAGTCATGATGTACCTCCGAAGGACGGTTCAAGGCTCTCGTTTCAGACCCGCCCGCTCTGCCTGAGCCGCTCGCGATGGCGTGCAGGTCTACGCAGCAGCGTCGTGCGATACCATACCTCAATTTTATAAACAATGCATCTGTGAAAATTGGCCGGTCGGGGGAGGATGAGAAAAAAATCTTGTGTATGCCTTGTCCTTCTTCTATCCTTGTATGCTATGGTGCGCGGCCAATGCGCGGCGTCTCCCAATTCTGCGGTATTTCATGGTGGGTGTTTTGATGAATCAAGACATGTTTCGCAATCGTATGAGAAACATCCTGGGGAAGCTCTATCCTGGGGAGGATGTGGAGCGCATCCTCGGCAGAATGGGAAGAATTATCGAACGGTATCGAAACCACGAGACGATTCTTGAGAAAAGAAAAAAATACGCAGATAGGATTGTGCTCAGCGAAGACGATGCCATTCTGATCACCTATGCGGACACCATCCGTGCAAAAGGGGAGAAGCCGCTTCGTACCCTTCACAGGTTTTTGGAGAACCATGTAAAATCCGCGGTCACCTGTGTGCACATCCTCCCCTTTTTCCCGAGCAGTTCAGATGGCGGGTTTTCTGTTATCGACTATAAAAGCGTGGACCCTGAATTCGGCGACTGGGATGATATCCGGGCGATCGGAAGAGACTACCGTCTGATGGCCGACCTGGTCATGAACCATGTCTCGAGCCGGTCCGCCTGGTTCCAGGGGTTCTTGAACGGAGACGCCCGCTATCGTGACTATTTTTTGACTTTTGATGAACCGGTTGACGTATCCAAGGTGTTCCGGCCCCGCTTACACTTCCTGTTGACCCAGTTTGAAACAGCCATGGGCAAGAGGTTTGTCTGGACCACATTCAGCGAGGACCAGATAGACCTGAATTTTCATAATCCGGACGTAATGCTGGAGATCCTTGACGTGTTCATGCAATACCTCTCCCGGGGGATCGAGTTCATCCGCCTGGATGCGGTCGGATATATATGGAAAGAACCGGAAACCCGTTGCGTGAATCTGCCCCAGACACACGAGATGGTTAAACTTCTGAGGACGGTTGCGGAACATGTCGCCCCCTACGCCATTATCGTGACCGAGGTCAATTTTCCCTATACGGACAATCTTTCCTATGTGGAGGCGAGACACGAGGCGAACATGGCCTATCATTTCGCCCTGCCCCCGCTGGTGATCGATGGTTTCATTCACAAGGATACATCGATTCTTCAGAAAGAGACCGCCCGAATCCGGCAGGACCTGCTGTTTCTGAATATTCTGTCGTCCCATGACGGCATCGGGCTGTTGAGTGCAAGAGAAATCCTTCCTCAGTCCCGTTTCGAGGCCCTCCTTGAAATGACCAAGGCGCACGGCGGACGGATATCCTACAAGGCCACGGATCACGGCAGCACGCCCTATGAACTGAACATTACCTACTATGACGCGATCAATGACCCCCTGCATCCGGATACGAAGGCCGATGTCAGGCGTTTCATAGCGGCCTGTTCCATCTTGCTTGCGGACAAAGGGGTCCCCGGCATATATATCCACTGTCTCTTGGGGTCCAGAAACGATGTGAAAGGCGTGGAAGCGACCGGGACAAACCGCATGATCAACCGGGAAAGGCTATCGGCTGATGAACTATTTGATGATCTCTCCAACCCTGAGTCCCTGAGATATCAGGTCCTGACAAGATTTCTTCACCTTCTGAACGTGCGAAAAGAGATCCCGGCATTTCACCATTCCGTGAAAAGAGAGATCCTTTCATCGGATGAGCGGCTGTTCATCATGGAAAGATGGCAGCGGAAAAGGTACATGATTGCGGTGATAAACGTGAGCGACGATGCCGTTGACCTGCCTCAATACCTGGGGAAGACCGATCGCATTCGCAACATCCTGTTTGACGGCAGTATTGAACCGTATGGCGTGTATTTTCTTGAATAAAGGGTAAGATGCCGTAGGGGTTCACAGCCTGCCCTGGCGCGACGTGTCCGTTCGAAACCGGCAACCCGCTATTTGCTTCACTGAACGAGCCGTTGGTGATGTACCGGATAACCAGGTCTGGGCCAGGGGTTCAGGGTTTCCCGCTGAAAGCGGGATTCAGGGTTAGAAACAGTAGGCCTATCTTGCCATTTTATTTATGCAACGGAGGGGCTTATGGAGGTCCCGGAGGGCATGACAATCATCATCGAACCCGATGAAGTGAAACTGGCGCGAAAAGGCGTGGACATATTCTCCAGGATTGCCGCGGAGAGCGTTGGTCTGAGGGGACGTTTCGTTGTTGCGTTATCAGGGGGATCTACACCCAGATTGATGCACCGGTTGCTGAGCGAGGAACCCTACCTGTCAAAAATTCCGTGGAAAGAGACCCACATATTCTGGGTGGATGAGAGATGTGTTCCCAACAACCATGAAGCCAGCAATTATGGTGCGGCCAGAGCTGATTTTCTTGGCCGGATACCCATCCCTGAAAAACAGGTCCACCCGATGCCCGTGGATCTTTCCCCTGAGAAGGGGGCCTCGGCGTACCAGGGAGAACTGGTCCGCTTTTTTCAGCCGCAAGCGTCAGAGATCCCGGTGTTTGATCTCATTTTCCTCGGCATCGGGACCGACGGACACACGGCCTCCCTCTTTCCCGGGCAAAGCGCTGTGACCGAGGAGGAGAGACTGGTGGTTTCGGTCAAGGGGGGAAACCCGGATGTCAGCCGCCTGACCATGACCTTCCCCCTTCTAAACAGCGCCAGAGAAATCGTGTTTCTGGTTTCAGGAGGAGAGAAGGCCGTGATTCTCAAGACTGTTTTTAAGAATTCTAAAGCGCAATTGCCTGCACAGAAGATTCAGCCGCTGCATGGAAACCTGACATGGCTCCTGGACCGGCCGGCGGCGTCGTTGCTCAAATTA
>CAZACO010000049.1:0-12480 GCA_964483185.1 uncultured Desulfobacteraceae bacterium | reverse complement strand
CGGGGTTATCGACTCCCAACTTATTGCCATGGCCAAATGGTTTTCGGGCGAGACGGCGGTAACATGCGCGGATGAGGCCCTTCAGATGCACGGGGGCTACGGATACATAGATGAGTACAAGGTTCAGCGTCTTTACAGGGATGCCAAGATCATGGAGATATACGAGGGTACCAAAGAGATCGAAAAGGTCATCATATCGAGGTCAATTCTTGGGAAATAGTTGAGAACGGGCACACATTCGATACATGCGATAGGTACCTTCAGGATGAGGATTCGGAAAAAGAGTACTGGATCTCCTCATCTATGGAATTTTTCAGAGCAACATGGGAGCCTCCGGACTTGTTTCCATGCCTGCATGGTCAAGATGACAATTCCTTTGGATATTGTAATACAAATTTACATGTAAAAACTTTTGACAAAATAAAATCCAATAAAATCAAGGAAGTTTGGCCCATCCTGAAAATTCTTGTAAGAATTTCCAGTTCACTAGGATTGTGAGGGCTTTCTCTATATGGAGTAACTATTTGATATTTATTCAGTTATGAGGATAAGAACCTGTCCTGGCATGCTCCTTGCTGTAGACATAAACATGCAGGAAAACCATGCCTGCTTAAAACGGTTTTCCATAAAGAAGAAAGTATGATAACCTTGGGCTGGTATCCAATCAGGATGGCAAGAGCCTGCCTTTTTCAAAAAGGGATATAACGATCGAGCAGGACGGATTTGAATGGTTTGGGTCACCAGTGCAGAAAATTTATTAGCAAAGTGGAGGTGGAAGAATGGCTTTAATGACAGGACAGCAGTACAAAGACAGCATTAAGGATCTTAAGATCAATGCCTATCTTTTTGGTGAGAAGTTGGAAAACCAGCTGGAAAATCCGATCACCGGGCCGGCCATCGAGGCAGTGGCCATGACCTATGACCTTGCCCATGACCCGGAATATCAAGACAAGATCACGGCCATATCACATATTACGGGTGAGCGGGTCAATTACTTTACCCACCTGTATCAAGGACCCGATGATTTTATGAAGCGGCTTGATATGATGCGGGACCTGGCCCGTCGCCACGGGATGTGCGCGGGGGCCCGTTGCGTTTCAGGCAATATCGCCAACGGCCTTGATTCCATTACTTTTGAAATGGATAAGAAGTTGGGGACCCACTATCATGAACGGTTCCGGGCCTACTGGGAAAAGGTGCAGAGGGAAGACCTCTCCGTGGGCGGGTATATTACCGATCCCAAGGGAGACAGGGCCAAGCGGCCGGGCCAGCAGCCTGACCCGGATATGTATATTCGGATCGTTGAAGAGAAGAAAGAGGGGATCGTGGTGCGGGGGGCCAAGGTCCTTATCTCCGGTGCATCCATCGCCCACGAGGCGCTGGTCATGCCCACCCGGGGAATGGGAGAGGATGAGAAGGCCCATGCGGTGGCCTTTGCCGTTCCCACCGATACCCCGGGACTCACCCTCCTTCACCAACTTCCCACACCCGATTTTCGACGTCTGACTCCCGGAGCAAAGGGGATGGATTTCGGCAATGAGCGTTACGGGGTGTACAACCTCTGCCAGATCTTTTTTGATGATGTCTTTGTGCCCTGGGACAGGGTCTTTATGTGCGGCGAACACCAATTTACCGGGCCCCTGGTGGGAAGGGTTTCCCCCACATTCCGGTGCGTCACCTCTGCGTGCAAGTGCGGTCACCGTGATCTGCTCCTGGGCGGTTCAGCGGTCATTGCGGATTACAACGGGGTGGGCAAGGCCGGCCATATCCGGGAAAAATTGTCGGAAATGAGTTTTGAGAGCGAACTCTCTTACGGATGCCTTCTGGGGGCCATCCAAAGGGGTTATAGGACCGATTCGGGAAATTTCTTCCCCAATCCCCTGTATGCCAATGTGGGCAAATATCAGGCCAGCAAGGCCCTCTGGTTTTGTGCGCGCATGGGCGTGGACATGTCAGGGGGGCTGGTGATGAGCATGCCTACGGAAAAGGATATGGATCATCCGGAGCTCGGGCCGCTTATCGAGAAATACTTTAAGGCCAATCCTGATGTCCCCACACGGAATCGGATGAAGATGATGCGGCTTATGGAATACCTCACCGGTATCGGCAATATCCTGGTGGCGGAATCATCCCAGGGTGGGGCACCCACGGCCAATCAACAACTGGTTGTGAATGCGGAGATGAGAAAACTCATTGAAGAGGCCAAGGTCAGGGTTTTGGAACTGGCCGGTATTGAGGATTAGCAAAGGGGCAGGATGCCTGGTTCAAGGCTTGCCTTAAAGATTTTGAAGACAATCAGTGTGCCCTGCACAGGCACAAAGAAAGATGAGGAGTGAGACAATGCTCAAAAAAATTGATCATATTGCGATTGCCGTGAAGGACTTGGAGGAGGCTTCAAGGTATTTCAAGGACACATACGGACTAGAGACCACCTCCCGGGATTCGGTGGGTGATACCAATGCCGCCTTTATTCCCATAGGGGATACCCGCCTTGAACTGGTCGCGTCTGCCACCCCGGACGGGGTGCTGACCAAATTCATAGAGAAAAAGGGCGAAGGGATTCACCACATCGCCTTCGAGGTGGAGGACGTAGAAGCCACCCTTGAAAACCTCAAGGCGGATGGCGTGGCGTGCATCGACAAGGTGCCGCGACCGGGGGCACACAATACAAAGGTGGCCTTTACCCACCCGAAAAGCAATTACGGCATCCTGGTCGAGCTGGTGGAACATGAGTCAAAATAACCTGTTTTCAAAGGCAATGGAAAGTAGAGAAGAATGAACGTCGGGGATTGGATCAGAAAACGGGCTCAGATTTCATCTGACGTGACGGCCGTCATATTTGAAGACAACAGAAGCAAAGGGAAACCTACGCTCAGGTTCACCTACAAGCAGCTTAATGAACGGGTCAACAGACTTGCCCATGTCTTGCTGAAAAAGGGGATTTCAAAAGGCGATAGGGTTGCAACGTTCTGTTATAACTGCAATCAGATGCTCGAGGCCTATTTTGCTGTATCAAAAATCGGGGGCATTATTGTGCCTCTTAATTTTCGACTTGAGGCGCCTGAGACGACATTCATGCTGCGGGACAGCGGGAGCAAGATCCTCATTTTTCAGGAACCCTTCTCTGAAATGATCCTTTCTCTTAAGCCAGCGGTTAACATTCCCTCAGAGAATTTGATCCGTATCGGCGAACAGGACGGGACATGGGAGAACTATGAAGCGCTCCTTCAGAGCGCTTCCCCTGAAGAGCCCGAAATAGAGGAAGAGCTGGACTTTGATGATCCTCAAATGATCATGTACACGTCGGGCACCACAGGGGTTCCAAAAGGGGCGCTCATGTCCCACAAGAAGACCTATTATAACACCTTTAACGCCCAGTTATATTTTGACCTTACCGCCAGAGATGTGATGCTGGTGGTGATGCCCCTCTTTCACTCGGGAGGGCTGAATATTTGCGCCCTGCCGATCCTCTACCAGGGCGGCACCGCGGTGTTGCAGTCCGCCTTTGATCCGCATGAGACCCTCGCATTGATTCAGGAACACAGGATCACCGTGGGACTTGTTGTCCCCACAATGCTTAACTTCTTTCTCAAGAAGGGGGGCATTGATGATTTCGACCTGACCTCCTTGCGATTACTCGTGATCGGCGGGGAACCCCTTCCCGTGCCCCTGATAGAGGCGTATGAAAACCGGAATATACCCATAAGACAGGTCTTCGGCCAGACCGAGACCTCAATCCAGCTCTGCCAGATGCCCAATGAAAAGGACGGAAAGAAGATCGGTTCCGTGGGCAGGTCCGTTTTTCACGCCGAAATCCGTATTGTGGATCGAAAAGGACGGGACGTCCCCTGTGGTGAGGTGGGAGAACTGATCCTAAAAGGTCCGACCCAGATGCTCGGATATTGGAATAACCCCGAAGAAACGGCAAAGACCATAAAGGACGGATGGCTGTATACCGGGGATCTGGCCAGCATGGATGACGAGGGGTATGTTTACATCGTGGATCGGGCCAGAGACGTGATCATCAGCGGCGGGGAGAATATCTATCCCGCCGAGATTGAAAGGGTTTACGCCAGCCACCCCAAGATCCTGGAGGCAGCGGTCGTGGGGGTTCCGGACGAAAAGTGGGGAGAGGTGGGCAAGGCCCTCATTGTCCTGAAAGATGGAGAAACCATGACCCCGGAGGAGGCCCTGGGATTCCTAAAGGGGAAACTGGCCAAGTACAAGATACCCAAGCAGGTAGAGTTTACCGAAGAGTTTCCAAAGACGGCCAGTGGAAAAATCAGAAAGGCGGAGCTGAAAAGGAGGTATGCAAATCCCGGCAAGGGGTAAAAAAGGGATGTGCAAAGATCAAAATAGAGGGTGTACACTATGAAGACAAAGCCGCAAGAAATAAGCGATGCGAGGAAACGTTGGGAGACGGACGTGCTGAGCAAGAGACGGTTCAGCACCCACAAGACAGAGTGGGGAGAGTCCATAAAATCTCTTTATGGTCCTGATGATATTCCCGACCTTGACTATTTATCGGAGATCGGTTTCCCGGGAGAATATCCCTATGTGCGGGGCATCCATCCGGATATGTACTTGGGCCGGCCCTGGACCATGAGGCAGTATTCGGGATTCGCCACGGCCGAGGAATGCAACCGGCGCTATAAATTTTTGCTGGAAACAGGTCAGACCGGGCTTTCTGTGGCCTTTGATCTCCCCACCCAGATCGGATACAACTCCGACCACCCACTGAGCAAGGGCGAGGTGGGAAAGGCCGGAGTGGCGGTGGACTCCTTGAAGGACATGGAGGCCATTTTTGATGGCATTCCCCTGGACAAGGTTTCTACCTCTATGACGATTAACGCCCCTGCAACCATCCTACTGGCTATGTATGTCGCCCTGGGCGAGAAGCAGGGGATTCCATCCAGCGCCCTGATGGGAACCACCCAGAATGACATCCTTAAAGAATATACCGTACGGGGGACGTTTATCTTCCCGCCCAAGCCGGCGGTTCGGCTCATTGCCGATATGTTTGCGTTCTGCCATGAACATATCCCGAGGTGGAATACCATCAGTGTAGCCGGATATCATATGCGTGAAGCCGGATGTTCGGCCATCGAGGAAATCGCCTTTACATTTTCAAACGCGGTTGCCTATGTAGAAGCCGGACTGGAGGCAGGGCTCAAGATTGATGATTTTGCCCCCCGCATGAGTTTTCTCTTTGATACCCACAATAAGTTCTTTGAGGAGGTGGCCAAATATCGGGCCGCCAGGCGCATCTGGGCGGAACTGATGCAGGACAGATTCGGTGCAAAGAACCCCAAGTCCATGATGCTTCGTTATCACACCCAGACGGCAGGGGTCAGTTTGACCGCCCAACAACCGGAGAACAACATCGTCCGCGTGGCCTTTCAGGCCCTGGCAGCCGTGCTCGGAGGACCCCAGTCCCTTGCGGCGTGCTCCTTTGATGAGGCCCTGGCCCTGCCAACGGAAAAGGCGGTTCGACTTAGCCTAAGGACCCAGCAGCTCATCCTGGAGGAGACAGGGGTAACGGATACCGTGGATCCTCTGGCGGGTTCATATTATGTGGAGTACTTAACAAAGCAGATGTACGAAAAGATTAAAGAGCTGATTTCCAAGATCGACGAGATCGGCGGGGCTGTGGCCGCTACCGAATCCGGCTATATCCAAAGGAAGATAGAAGAGAGTGCCAGAAGGTTTCAAAAGGAAGTTGAGTCCGGTGAAAAGGTGGTGGTGGGGGTCAACAAATATCAGATTGAAGAACACATAGATTCGGAGATCTTTCGATTCAATCCCGAGGTGGAACGGCTTCAAAAGGAAAAGATAAACCGTCTCCGCCAGGAGCGAGACAGCGAGGCGGTGGCATCTGCCCTGGAAGCGGTCCGCCGTGCCGCCCAGGGCAATGAGAACCTGGTCCCCCGCTTCCTGGATGCGGTGAAGGCCTATGCCACCATTGGTGAAATCTGTGATGTGCTGAGAGAGGTGTTCGGCGAGTATGACCAGGTGAGAACCATCTAATCGCCAGGTCCCTTATGCCGGGGTGTTACTGGAGAATGGCGGAGGTGTTTGTGACACATACGATTATACCTCTTATGCTGGGCAAAATGAGGAATAACCGATCTCTCATGACCTATTTCATGGATTTTGAACAGGAAATATGGACGGCTGTGGTGTGCTGGTTTGTGAGGGCTCACGGCAAGAACATCTTGATCGACTCGGGCGCACCGCCCGAAATCATGGGGAGATACTGGTACCGTGGGTACGAGGAGATAAGATCTTTTGAAAACGCCCTGGGTTCATTGGACCTTACACCGGACGGGATAGATCTGGTTATTCAGACCCATCTTCATTTTGATCACTGCGGAAATACGCCAAAGTGCGGGAATGCCCAAATTATTGTTCAGTCCTCCGAACTCGCGTTTGCATTGAATCCGCATCCCCTTTTTAAGGGATCCTATCCCAGCAAGATGCTTGAGGGGCTTTCCTACAGGGAGGTACAGGGGGATGTGGAGGTGGTGCCTGGAATTAGGGTCGTACATGTACCAGGACATTCGCCAGGATGCCAGGCCGTAGCCATTGACACGGATAAGGGCTTGGCCGTGATATGCGGTTTCTGTAGTATCAGGGCCAATTTCCAGCCCCCGGAAAAGATGAGAAAGATCTGGCCAGTCCTGACACCTGGGGTTCACACCAACAGCCTGGAGGCATTTGATAGTGCCAAGCGGGTAAAAGAGATGGCGGACTTTGTTATTGCCTTACACGATATGGATGATGCCTCCCTCCCCCATATACCCTAGCCTTTGTTGTTGGGACCCGCCCCATCACACCACATGCCCGACTGGAGCACGCAGGGTCGGGTGTGTAACCCTTGTGCCTGCATAAATGCGATATTGCCATAGGAGATCCTATGCGATCTGTTAAAGAGGTCATGGAGTCCAGAAATTTGGCCGTTTTCGGGGCATCACGCAACCCCCAAAAGGCGGGCGCCATTCTGCTGGAGTTGCTGAAGGAAACAGCCTTTAAAGGCAAAGTGGCAGGGGTGAATCCGCAGGGTGGAGAAGTGAGCGGGTTCACCTTGTATAAACGGCTGGATGAGGTCCCCTTCAAGGTGGATCTGGGCGTCATGCTCATTCCTCCTCAGGCGGTTCCGGATGCGCTGATCGCCTGTGCCCGGAAGGGAGTGAAAGGTGTGGTCATTTCATCTGAAGGTTTTGCCGAGGCCGGGGGTGAGGGCGGACCATACCAGGAGCAGGCCCGCAAGATCCTTCGCTCCAGCGGGATGCGGGGCTTTGGGCCCAATACCCTAGGGATCATGAACACGGCTACAGGCATGACCACCTCCTACATCGCCAATGCACGCACCCTCAGGCCCGGCTCTATCGGATTCGTGGCCCAGTCCGGGATATTTGTGGGGGCCCTGCTCCGCTACCTGAGCTCTGTTGAGGGCCTTCAGATCTCCAAGGGCCTGGGTCTGGGAAACAAGGTGGATGTGGATGAATGCGATGCACTGGCCTATTTGTCCGAAGATGCGGCCACCAAGGTAGTGGGCCTGTACATCGAGGATATCCGTGACGGCTCGCACTTCCTGGAGGTGGCCCGTAAGAGCGTTCGTAAAAAGCCGGTTCTTCTTCTAAAGGGGGGGAGCACTGAAAGGGGTGCCCAAGCCACGGCCACGCATACAGCCAGTCTGGCCATGGATGATGGGATCCTGGACGGGGCCCTGCGCCAGGCAGGGGTCATACGCGTGGGCGACGTGGAAGAACTCATCGGCACACTTTTGGGATTTCGCCTTGCACCTTTGCCTCGGGGAGACCGTATCGCCCTGGTCACTTACAGCGGTGCCCAGGCCGTCATGAGTATTGATGCAGCCACGGAAGAGGGACTTTACCTGGCCAGCCTGGAGAATAAGACCCGTCAGAGGCTCTCCCGTGTCATCAAGAATTCGGCCAAGTCATCCAATCCTGTGGATATGTTCCCGGATATGATGACCCACGGTTTCAAGAAGACATCTACCCAGATCCTTCGGGCCCTGCTCATGGATAAAGGGGTGCACGGCATTGTGTTCATCAGTTTTGCCCGTTCAGAGGGCGAGAGCTTTCTCCCCCTTGTGGAGGTGATTAAGGAGACGCGAGACAAACCCGTCTTTTTTTCCCTCCTTGGAACCAGAGAAGATGTGGAAGCGGATCGCGCCTTTCTTGAGCAGCACGGCATCCCGTTTTACCCCTTTCCGGAGATGGCCGTTCGCGTATTTGCCCGCATGTGGCGATACGCCCGTAACTTAGAACCCGCTCAAAAATAACTTCATCCCGCTGAAGCGGGACATCCCATCTTCAGGTCATCTCCGACCGTGCCTCAATCGCAAGATCCTCGAAACCCCGCCGAGGCGGGGCTATTCCTGCGGTTTTGCTCAATCGGCGCAGCCAAATCTAACCTAAACCTAGGCGCCAATTCTGGGAACTTATTTTTGCGCGAGCCCTAAGGGCCTATCCCTTCTTCTTCATCGCCTCTTCCACGACACAGCGGAGGCCTTCTCCGGCCATAATTGGGCCCCGGCACTTGCCGTCCGAAAGGCACGCGGCCTTGGCCAGGTCACCCGACTTCCACCGGTTGATCAGGTCCGGCTCCCGGATAAAGGGCCTGCTCATGGAGATATAGTCCACATCGCCTTCCTCAATAAGCCTGTCAGCCACTTGAAATGAGCGAATCCCCCCCACCAGCATCAACGGGACCTGAAGTCTTTGCTTAAAGGCCTTTGCTCCGTCCCGAAAATAGGCCTCTTTGTCCTCGGACAGGATTCCAGGCCTTGAGGGGCTGAGCTTCCCCGAGACAATGGTTCCGCCGCTCAACTCAATGGCGTCGATTCCTCCCTTCTGGAGCATGCTTCCCACCTGGAGCGCGTCTTCAAGGAGAAGGCCATCCTCTACAAAATCCTGGGAATTTAATTTGACCAGGACCGGAAAATCGGGTCCCACTGCCGCTCTGACCCGGTCCATCACCTCAATGAGGGCCCTTGCCCGGCTCTCTACAGACCCTCCGTATTGATCCCGGCGCCGGTTAAAGGCGGGGGAAAGGAACTGGCTTAAGAGGTAGCCGTGGGCCGCATGGATCTGAACAGCGTCGAAGCCGGCCTCCTTTGCGCGACGAGCGGCCTCTCCAAAGGCCTCCACGATGTGCTGGATGTCTTTAAGGGTCATTTCCTTGCGCGGGGATTTTGAACACTCTTCTTTTAAAGAGGGGGCCAGGGCCGCGAGTCCCGTGATCTTGGTCGGGGCGAAGTATCCCGAATGGGCGATCTGAGCGGCAATGGGACAGCCATGTTCATGCACGGCCCGGACCATGTCTTTGAGTCCTTCTATGAGGTCATCTTTATATATTCCCAATTGTCCGGGTCCGGCCTGACCCCCCAGGCTGACATAGGCATGGCTCGTGATGATGAGCCCGACGCCGCCCTTTGCAAGCCTGACCATAAGGTCTGTCAGACGCACTGTACAGGCCCCGTCCTGTGCGGCCATCCCCTCGTAGGTGGCAGAACGGACAAACCGGTTTCTCAGTTGCATTCCCTTGATTTGCGTGAGTTCAAAGAGTTTGCTGTTTTTCTTATCCATGTTTACCCCCTTTAGGTACGATGATTTCTGAGGCCTGTCCGGAGGGCCCTGTGAATCGGTGAAAACACGCCAATATTCAGGCAAAGGGTTCCGGGGATTTCTTGAGACCTTCCCATATGCGCGGATCGTGGGAGGGGATGATGTCGGCGTCCAATAATCCGGCCAGGTGCTCAAGGCGATAGAGGCTATCCATGGCCTCCTGGTTGTTCCAGTTGTTGCTGGAAGGGATTTTGAGGGTGAGATTGTCCATGAGACATATGGCATCGCCGGGAAAGATATAAGAGGCCTTGTCATCCATCCGTACCAATATGGACTGATGCCCCGGCGTATGGCCCGGTGTCTTAATAAGAGATATGCCTGGAAGAAGGATGCGGTCCCCTTCAACGAATTGGTAATTGAGGGGGAAGTCAAAGTGATTCTGCATATATTGTGCTGAAACAAAGGAATCGGGATTAAAGGCAAAACGGTATTCGGATTTCTGGACAATAATCGGACAGGTCTTAAAAAAACGGAGGCTCCCCGTATGATCCCAGTGAAGATGTGTCAGGATGACCATCTTGATATCTGAGACCGTGAGCCCCACTCCCTTGAGCCTGCTCTGTAACGTGTCTGCTTCTGTGAGCGCGGGTTTAATGACCTTTGCCCTTGGCCCCCACGCATGCTCGGGGTCTGTGAGACCATCAGGGTTCAATCCTGCATCTATGAGTACCGGGCCCTCTTCATGGATAATAAGGATCGAATAGACAGGTGCCCTTAATTTTTGTCCCATATCCCTTCCTGTTAAGAAGATGGACCTGTCGATCTCAATGGATCCACTGGACAGCAAATAGATGCCTTTGACGCCCATGCTGTTTCTCCTTATCCTTTGGCAGCTTCTTATGTCGTTCAAAAGGATGTTCAAAGGGTTTCAACCAACCAGAATGTTACATCATTGCCCCAGTTTTTTCAGCGTAATGCCGTCGAAGCGCGTTTTTTTCCACCTTTCCCATGGAATTTCTGGGAAGGGTTTCCAAGAAATGGATCTCCTTCGGTTTTTTGTAACTGGCCAATCGCTTTTTGCAGGTGTCCTGTATGTTTTCCAGGGAGGGCAGGGCACCCGGGTCCTTGAGAACCAGGTAAGCGACGACCCTCTCTCCAAAATCCTTGTCCGGCACGCCGATAACGGCTGACTCGAGAACACCCGGGTGGGTAGTGATGACCTGTTCAACCTCAAAAGGAGAGATATTCAGGCCACCGGAGATGATGAGGTCCTTCACCCTCCCCACAATACTGAAACGGCCGTGTTCGTCAACCTTGGCCATATCCCCTGTCTTGAACCATCCGTCTTGGGTAAAGCTCTTTTGGGTCTCCTCCGGTTTTTTCCAGTAACCAGAGAAGACATTGGGCCCCCTCACTTCCAGTTCTCCCTCCCTGCCCGTTCCAAGGGGTTCCCTCTTTTCCATGTCAACCACCCTGGCCTCGGTCCCCGGGAGGGGGAAGCCGACTTTTCCGGGAAGGCGTTCGCCTTCCAAGGGGTTTGATAGATGGATGCCGATCTCAGTCATTCCATAACGCTCTAAGATGTGATGTCCATAGATTTCGTGAAAACGGGCAAAAAGGGCTTCAGGTAATGGGGCGGAGCCGGAAATAAAGAGCCTCACGGAGGGAAGGAGAAAGCGCCTCTCACCACGGATTTGTATAAGGCGGTGATAGTGTGTGGGCACACCCATGAAAAGCGTGAGTTGGTTCTTTTCCATGTCCTGAAGCACGGCTTGGGGTTCAAAGCGTTCTTTCATGAAAATGAGACAGCCTGCAATCAGGCATCCTGTGAAGGCCACGTAGAGCCCGTGGCCGTGATTCAGGGGCAAGACATGCATGAGCCGATCTCCTCCTGTGATCCCCCATGCCAGATGAAGGGTCCTCAAATTGACGACGGCACTCTCCTGGGTCATGATGCAACCCTTTGGCGGACCCGTGGTTCCTGATGTATAGAGCATGATGGCGCCATCTTGGGGCCGAATAGGCAAAGGAGGATCAAATCGGGGTCCTGGGCCCGGCCTTTTCCATGACCCGCCCGAAGGGTCGAGATAGAGGATTCGCTCCAACTGTGGCATATCCTCCAATAAGGGATCCATGACCGATCGGGTGCCGTGATCAGCAATGAGGAGCCTTGCCTCGGAATCGAAAAGAAAGTATTTTACTTCTTCAAGTGAGTACAAGGGGTCTAAAGGGAGCATTACAACCCCCAGTCTCAAGCAGGCCAGGTACAAAAACACAATACCCATCCCTCTTCCCAAGCGCACGGCGACCCGATCCCCCCGGCCCAAGTCCATCCCTGACAATTCACAGGCAACACGTGCTGAAATCCTGTCCAGGTCTTCATAGGTAAACCGTTCGTTGCTAAATGCTATGGCCGTCTTGTCCTTGTGGCCCACAAAGGCCTGTTCCAGTGCCCCGGATAGTGTTGCATCCATTTTTTTGTACCTATTCCCGCTTGCCCGGAATAATCTTCCGATTTCACTCAGTACCTATCCTGTCATGCTGGGTTCATTTAACAGATCAAAAATCTTTTTGCAAGAAGCCTGATAGATTTCTACCACAGAAAAGGTGAGAGTCTTTAGATCCGTATTGCCGGTATAGAAATGATGGCTACGGGCAATGGAACTTTGCAAGAATATGATTGACGACATAATAGATGCATTATACACTAAAAGAGAAGCCGCGCTGACGATTCCGGGCTCATCATATTTCATTAATTGACGGAAATAATAGCATCGAAATGTTTTCCAAGTTTGTGTGCTGTCCGAGTATGATAGGGGGCATCATTAAAAAAATATGAAAGGAGGATTAACATGATCAAGGGGATAAATCATTTGGGAATAGTGGT
>CAZACO010000048.1:0-12612 GCA_964483185.1 uncultured Desulfobacteraceae bacterium | reverse complement strand
CCATTCCCTGGGCGGCATTGAGGCCGTTTATCTTATGCCTATCTATGCGGCTCTGATTATCTATATAGGAATCATAGGACCTCGAATCTGGCCTTTCATCATCGCCGCAACATGCGGCGTATGTTTCAGTATTATGCTCGTTTTAGAACATGTGGGTATCCTTCAGACCTTTAAGATCAATCCCCTATATCATGTGCCCTGGCCCAGTCAGATGGGGATCGCCTTTGTAGACACGCTGTTGTTATTTGTTGTTGCCTTTATATCTTCGTACACGGCTCAGCTGTTGAGACGTAATCGAGAAAAACTGCGCCGGCAAAATGAGGAGCTTGAACTCGAGTCCGTCAAAGCCCGCGAGTCCGACCGGCTCAAGTCAGAATTTTTAGCCAATGTATCCCATGAGCTGAGAACGCCGCTCAATGCCATCATCGGCTTCTCCGAGCTGCTGAAGGATCAATACCTGGGAAAATTAAACGAAGAGCAAATGGAATCTGCGAGCAACATAAACTCCAGCGGAAAGCACCTGCTTTCCATCGTGAGCGATCTTCTTGACCTCAGTAGCGTGGAAACGGGCAAGATGGAATTGGAGGTATCAGAAATAGATTTAAGGTTGCTGATGGAAAACAGCCTGATGGTGGTTAAGCAGACTGCTCACGAACGCAGGATTCAGTTATCGGCAGAGACCGGCGATTGTCCCGAGGCGATTCAGGTAGACGAGCATAAGATAAGGCAAATACTGTACAATCTCCTTTCTAATGCCATCAAATTCACACCGGAAGGAGGGTCGGTAAAACTCTCTGCCCGTCATCTGCAACGGATAAATGACCACTGGTTAACAAAAAGCGGTGAGGTAGTATCCTTGCCGCTTCTCCAGGGGCATGAACGAATGAAGCATCAATCCGCAGTGGGCATTTCTGTGACAGATACAGGAATCGGATTGAAAACAGAGGATATGGAACGAATATTCACCCCCTTCGTTCAGGTTGATGGATCGTTGACTCGCCACTACCAGGGTGTCGGGTTAGGTCTGTCACTTACAAAACGGTTGGTAGAACTCCACCAAGGGACGATATGGGCGGAGAGTAAAGGGGAAAACAAGGGAAGCTCTTTTCACGTTGTGATTCCCGTTTAGATTCGTTACAATAAGTATGTTGTTTCAAACGTCCGATTCTGGACCGAAGTCGGACCAATAACGGATAAAGGACTTTCGCTATGGAAGATAAAACGATTCTGGTAATCGAAGACAATGAAATGAATATGAAATTGATGAGGGCCGTTCTCAAGGCGGGTAAGTATCGGATGCTGGAAGCTATGGATGCCGAGACCGGGCTTCGCCTGGCGCGGGAGCACCATCCGGATCTCATTTTGATGGACATACAGCTTCCGGGTATGGATGGATTAAGTGCGACCCATGTTATCAAGACAGATCCCGATTTAAAGGGAATTCCAATCTTCGCCGTAACCGGCTTTGCCATGGAAAGCGATAAAGCGAAAGCGATGGATATCGGGCTTGCCGGTTATATCGTCAAGCCATTCTCGGTCAAAATTCTATTAGAGACGCTCAATAATTATTTCACCCGGCAGCAGGCTGAGAAATGACAACGATCCCACCAAGAAGGCTGAATCAGTCAGGATCACCCCGATCAATCTCACAAGTGACGGTTCCCCGTCGTGCAGGGAGCAACGTAAGTGGTTTGTGGTTTGAGGTCGGGCCGATTTCAAGCGCGAGACCGTGAGTAATGCCACTCTTCGTGATATCCCGAGTCTCAATCCAGCCCTTATCTCTAAGTCTCCTCTGCATTTGATCGTAAATCTCAACGGTAAGTTGTCCTTGAATTCCCTGATCGGTTTCCGGCACTCTTGCCCGCGTCATGTGATCTTCTCCTTTGTCGGATGCGCTGCCGTTCACGGGCGGCTGAAAGCCGTCGCGTACAACGGATGGTTCGCATTTTGCCTGATAGTTTCAGGGGATAACGCGAAGCCCATAGTATAAATGCCCACATTCTTTACCATCAAAATCAGCGATATTAGGCATGTGTCCCCACTTCTGAAAACCAAACGTCTCCAAGAGATTGACGCTGGGGATATTCACATCGAGAACTATGGCAAAAAGCGTTCGAATCTCAATTTGTTCACATTTCCGGACAGCATGTTTGAGTAACGCAGAGCCAACACCCTCCCTGCGGTCACTTTCATGGACGAAGAGACTGATTTCAGCCGTATGCCTGAGTGCCATACGACCGGCCCTATATGGACTGATACTACACCACCCGGCTACATTATTTTGTTTTTCGGCAAGAAATATCGGGTACGTGTCGGGTGCGTGCTCTGTAAACCACGTTTTTTGGCGTTCCACTGAAACCGGGCTTAAATCAGCTGTCGCTGTCTGCAAACGAATGGCTTGATTATAAATTTCCACGATGGCGGGAAGGTCATTCTGGACGGCGATCCGTAGGGTAAGATCCATAGCGCACCTGTTTTGGGGTGAACAGTCGGAATAGATGGAAAATTGAAGAACCCCGACACGCTTCGGGGAATCTTCCAAATTTAAGGAGGATTTCTCTATGTTAAGCTCGCTCGCGCACACTATTATCTTTCTTATCCAGCACCTCCCGAACAGTATTGGCAAGTTGACTCATAATCATCGGCTTCATCAGGAAAGCACTTATACCCATTTTTTTGGCTCTTTTTTCATCAATCTTTTCACTGAAGCCGGTGCAAAGGATAACGGGAATATCAGGCCGGATAGACATCAGCTCTCTGGCCAGGTCTTTCCCTGTCATCTCGGGCATGGTCATATCTGTAAGTACGAGCTCAAATAATTGAGGTTCAATGCCGTGACCGGTGTCCTTCACGGTCAATTTAAGATAACGACCCGGTTCCAGGTCAGCTGGGGTTTTTTCATCAACCTCGCTGGCATCGGTCTGCATTCCGCATTCCACATTCCGCAATCCGACTTCCAGGATCCCCCCTTTTTCCTCCATAGAATGGCTGGCGTTGGTGCATAAATTAATCAGGATCTGGTGAATCTGAGTCGGATCGGCGAGGACGGTGTCCTGTTCTGAATAGATGCCATCCTGAATATCAATCGTGGTGGGGAGGGTCGATCTGAGCAGCTTTATGGCTTCTTTCAATATTCTCGTTATTTTTATCGGAATCCGCTCTTGTTCCCGCTGTCGGGCAAATGTGAGAATTTGCTGGACCAGGTCCCTGGCACGTTCTGATGCCCTGTAAATCTGTTTCATGTTTTGCTGCAGAGGGCTTTCAGAGGGGAGTTCCATCATCACCAACTCCGTGTGTATCATAATCGGCGAGAGGATATTGTTAAAATCGTGGGCAACCCCACCGGCCAATGTTCCGATGGATTCAAATTTTTGGGCTTGTTGAATACGGGCTTCAAGCCTTTTCTTTTCTTCTTCGGCCTGTTTGTTGTCGGTGATATCCTCGGTGACAGAGATAAAGTACTTCGGCCGGCCATCCTCCGAGCGGGCCAGGGCAGTGGTCAGACGCACCCAAATGATGCGCCGGTCCTTGCAGATGTAGCGCTTTTCCCAACTATTCGCGCTCCTCACACCACTCACCATCTCGTTAACACGCTCCACGTCCTGCTCAAGGGATTCAGGGGTAGTGATGTCACGGTAGCTCAGTTTCATCAGTTCCTCGCGTGAGTAACCGAGAATGTCGCAGAGTCGCTGGTTGACCTGCACCCACTCCCCTTCGGGTGATACGATTGACATCCCTACTGCCGCCTGCTCGAAAGTGTCGCGGAAGAGTTCTTCTCTCTCCCGTAGTGCATCCTCAGCTCGCTTACGCTCGGTGACATCCTGATTCACTCCATAGGTCCTCACCGTCTTACCGTGGGTGTCCTTGACTATGAAAAACCGAACGTTAATATGGCCAACCGTTCCATCGTCGTAAGAGATCCGATGTTCCAGTTGTCGGGTAAAGTGGGGATCAGGACTTTCGATGGCTTTCCGAATTTCTATTCCGACAACATCCCTGTCATCAGGGTGAACAAAACGCTCGGCGTATTCTGCAGATGACATTGAATAACTGCCCACCTTGTTCGCCGTAGTTCTAAAGATTTTATAGAATGGGTCGTTAAAAATGAAGAGATCATTGGCGACGTCGTATTCCCAATAACCGAGATGGGCTATTTCCATCGCATTGTGCAGCTGTGCTTGCAGGTTCTTAAGCTCCTCCTCGAGAAGGCGATATCGCTCATTGCCTTTCTTCAGTTCAAGATTTTCCTTTTCGAGCTGAAAAATCTTCTGTTCCAATTCTTCGAAGGTTGATTTATTCGCCATTATCAAAACCCCACTATCTTATGATTTTTTTCCTGCCATGGGTCAATCCTGATACCTTTTTCTGCCATTTCCTGTTTGCTTGAATCGGTCATAGCTGAATCGCTTCCCGAAATCCGAAACGGATCTTGTTGTCCATGTAATAGACAAGCTCGGGCTGGAACCGGTAGAAGCGCACGCGAAAACGTTCGCCGAAGCTTTCCAGATCGAGTTTCTGACCGGGATCGAAAAATTCTCGCGTGAAGGGGTACTTCCCGATATAGGCGCGGACGGCTTGAAGCGCCTTCAGCCCGGGACCTGCCTTTTTTATCCGGCCGGCCACCTGAATCCCCCGAATATCCTTCCAGGAAGACACAAAAGGGTAGATGGTTGCCGCGGCCTGGCCGCTTTCCACATGGCTGGGTTCTCCTACCAGTGGGGTTGGTTACCTATTCGTGTCCCCATCACTTCAAGGGTATCCGAGACTACGACGAATCCCTCCGGGTCGATTTTGCGGACCAGATCCTTGAGTCGCGGAAGCTCCTGCATAGCAACGACCGTGTACAGCACATGTATATCCCGGCCCGTGTAACCGCCGCGTCCTTTCAATATGGTGACACCCCGCTGTATCTTCTCCATGATTTCATGGGAGATCCGCTCCCATTCCGGGGAAATGATAAAGACGGCCTTCCTTTGACTGAGCCCTGTCACCACCAGGTTCACCATGTGTGAGTTGACGTAGATAAAGATCAATGTATAGATGGCCCCTTCCAGGGAAAACAGGGCGGCCCCCGCGATGAGTATGAGACTGTTGAATCCCAGGATGGTGTCGCCCAACCGCACCGAGAAACGTTTGAGCAAAATAACGGAGAGAATATCCAGACCTCCGCCTGATCCCAGAGACCTCAGGATAACGCCGGATCCGACCCCCATAATGATGCCGGCCAGAAGAGCACTTAAGATTTTATCATATACGGGCAGTGAGACATGGGTCCATGCCAATGCCCCGGAGAAGATCAACATGCCGGCGATGCTATACAGGAAGAAGCGACGTCCCGCATACATCCAGCCCAGAGCAAACAGGGGGATATTGAGAATAAGGTAGACAAGAGCCACGGGCAGAGAGGGAGCAAGGTAGTGGATTACGAGTGAAAGACCCGTAAATCCGGCCCCGAAAAACTGCTGAGGGACAAGTATGCCATTGACTGCCACGGCACAGAGGACGCTGCCCGATGTCATGAGAAACAGATTCCATAACACTTGTGGCGTTTTACCCATAGCGGATTTCAGGGACCAGCCCGTCATGGCTTGTTTCATTTCATTATCCATATCGCAACAATCATCAATAATACGCAAGCCGGGTAGACTTTCGGGGTTTGACAATCCCCGGAGAATAGAAAAGGATCCCTATCCATTTGGCAACGCGCTTCAGGCATGAGAGGCATCCTGGCACTATTTCATCTTTGACTTTAGCTTGATCTTTTCACCGGCAACCATGAAGTTTCCGCTTCCAAGATGATGAAGTGTCCGCGGGTTTTTCACTGCGGGGTCGATCCATGCCTTGATGACTTCAACGACAAACAAACAATACTTTGACACCATACTTGTGTCGGCCACCCGGCACTCGAGATTTGCAAAGCACTCCTCGATGAGAGGTGCGCCGACTCGCTCAGCAGTCTTGGGCGTGAGGCAAAACCTCTGGAACTTGTCTACGTTCGCCCCCGACGTATTGCCGCAACCCACGACCTTTTCAGCGATCTCGACGGTAGGAATGTTAATGACACATTCGTTGGTTGCCTTCAACAGGTCAAAGGAATGGTTGCGATTGCTGATGACGCAACCCACTAAGGGTGGCTCAAACTCGAGCATGGTGTGCCACGACAGGGTCATGATATTTGGGCGCCTACTGCCGGCGGTCGTGACCATGACGACCGGCCCCGGCTCGAGCAGGCCATAGACCTTGGACAGAGGAAAGGATTTCCTGGCCATGTTGGTAATACCTTTCGACAGCGATTGACATCGATATTCGTCGTCTTAAAAGCCTAACCCCCAAACCCCGAAGTTAGCGCAATTTGCATTGTAAGCTGAAAATCAGTTATTTCACTACCCCTCCCAGTTATATGGCAAAGGCGCTGTGGCGGTTTGGGGCCAGGCCGATCCAACCCATTGATTACTATGGAAGTGTCCGGGTCTCTTGGGTGCCTGTCGCTGCCCTGTGAAGGAGGTTGATCCAGCGTTCGAGAACTCCCATGTGCGTCAGTCCTTTTTGTGGTTACGCGCGGTAGGTGTTTGTCTGACCCGTATCCTATTCAGCAACACTCCCGGCCATTTTCTAATAGTGAGGCTCAAAAGCCAACAGAAAAATGCCGATCCGCTCAAGAGGAGGGGCGTAATGATTTGTTATTTCGGCTAAATATAGATGATCATCGGAAGCCGTGCATAGAAACCTACCTTTTGCGCACGGCCCCCCTTTTTACGCATGAATGAAAATTCTTCTTGACAAAACCAGACCGAACGTTCAATTTTGATTTATAAACTGAACATTTAGTTTATATACTCCTGGTTTTTTGTCTCAGACGGATGTTTGATGCATGGGCTCGAGGCCGGGGGTGAGACTGCCATGGGTCCCGGATATGGACCACATGAAGGAGGAGTCAATGGAAAAAGAGGTTTTCATCATATCTGCTTTAAGAACGGCGATCGGTGAATTCGGAGGAGGCCTTCGATCGGTTGAACCCGTTGATCTTGCCGTCCCCGTTATGCAGGCAGCCATCGATCGGTCAGGTCTGCCAAAAGAAAAAATCGGCAAGGTGATTCTCGGGAACACATTGGCGCCTCTCAAGCCAAACATCGCTAGGGGTTCCGCCATTACCTGCGGGATTCCACCCGAGATACCCTGCTTCAGCGTGCACTGTGCATGTGCCAGCGCCATGCAGGCCATTATCAGCGGCGCTTCCGCACTGATGCTGGGTGAGGCGGATACCGCGCTGGTGGGCGGGGTGGAGTCCATGAGCAATGCACCCTATATCCTGACCAGCAACAGGTGGGGTCAGCGTCTCAGGCACAGTCAGGCCTTTGATCTGCTCTGGTGGGGAATGCAGGAGGATCCCGTCATGGGTGGGCAGGGTCAGTCTGCGGATTTCCTGGCCGAAAAATACGGGATTTCACGCGAAGCCCAGGATGAACTTGCAGTCCTTTCCCATGAACGAGCACTCAGGGCACAAGCCGAAGGATATTTTAAAGACCAGATCGTTCCCATTGAGACAACATCTCGAAAAAAAAGCAAAATCGTGGATAGAGACGAACGGCCCAGAGAAGATGCGACCCTGGATACCCTTGCAAAGCTGCGGCCCGCGTTTTCCGAGAATGGAACGGTTACGGCAGGGAATGCGAGCAGCATCAATGACGGTGCTGCGGCAATGATTCTTGCTACCGGAGAGGCCTGCAAGGATTACGGGCTTACTCCGCTCGCGAAAATCGGACCGTGGCGCATCAAGGCCGCGGAACCCAGGCTGACGGGCGTGGCGCCGGTCCCAGCAATCCGGGAATTGATGGAGATTTCGGGCCTGTCACTATCCGACATAAATCTGATGGAAATCAACGAGGCCTTTGCCGCCTATTATATCTCCTGTGAAAAAGAGCTTGGCCTGGACCGCACTCGACTGAACGTAAATGGAAGCGGCATTTCTCTGGGACATCCCGTGGGCGCAACGGGATGCCGCATTGCCGTTACCCTGCTTCATGAGATGATGCGTCGGGATGTCCCGATCGGTCTGGCAAGCCTGTGTGCCGGCGGGGGCATGGGATATGCCATGCTCATCAGGAGAGATTTCCCCGCCTCATAGGAATGCCCAAATCCTTTGGGACCATCCTTACCGGCGGGCTGTTCAGCGCACGGGAGGCCCTTGGACTCGGTTTGATAAACGAAATGACGCCACTAGGGGAAGCACTTGAAGCCGCAAAAAATATCGCTTTAGAGATTTCCGTTAAAGGCCGGGTGGCGGTTGTTTCTGCCATGGAGGCTATCGGTTGTTCCATGAGCATGGGGCCTCGGCAGGGGATGGATCAGGAGACGCGTCTGTTCGGGGCATTATCTCAGACCGAAGATGCGAGGGAAGGCATCTCGGCCTTTCTTGAAAAGAGAAGGCCCGAATTCAAAGACAGATAAAGAAGGAGACGATTATGCTATTGAAAGACAAGGTGGCTGTGGTGACCGGTGCCGCAAGGGGACTGGGAAGAAGTGATGCCCTTGTCATGGCAGCAGAGGGAGCTGATATTGTGTTGGTCGACGTGGACGGACAGGGAGTGCAGGCGGCGGCCCGGGAGGTGGAGACGCTCGGACGCAGGGCCATGTCCTTTGCAGTGGACATTACGGATCTGAAAGCCGTCGAGGAAATGGGGAGCCGGATAAAGGATCAGCTGGGCGGAGCTGATATCCTTGTCAACAATGCGGCAACCCTGGATAACCTGTCACAGATCGAAAATATGGATGACACACTGTGGGACCGGGACCTGAATGTCAATCTCACCGGGACCTATTATTGCACCAAGACCTTTTATCCCCAGATGAAGGAAAAAAAATGGGGCAGAATCATCAATATGGCATCCGTTGCCGGCACTCTGGGAGGTTTTGGACAGGCAAGTTATTCTACTACAAAGGCGGGAATCATAGGCTTCACCAAGTCTATCGCCCTTGAGGGTGCCCGATACGGTATCACATGCAATGCAATCGTCGGGGGTCTCCTGGCCACGGATATCTCAAAAAACATGCCCGACAAAATGCGTGACAGGCTTTTGAGACGAGTGCCCATGGGCCGGATGGGGGACCCCGAAGATGTGGCGAATGCCGTTGCATTTCTGGCCTCCGACAGGGCAAGATACATCACCGGCGTTGCGCTGAATGTTACCGGAGGATTGGAGCTATTCGCCTTTTGAGAGGCTATGGGAAAGGCAAAAGGAGGAGGTCTGATGCATTTTGAACTCACGACTGAACAGCAGGACATAAAAAGGGCCGCAAGGGAATTTGCCGAAGGTGAATTCACAGATGTGGCCCTTGACTACGACAAGAAAGAAGAATTCCCCATGGAGATTTGGAAAAAGGCCTGCGGCCTTGGTTTCGTGGGAGTGTTCATAGACGAGGAATATGGCGGAGCCGGAATGGGTTACCTGGACAACGCCCTTGTCACGGAGGAATTCTGGCGTGCTGATCCGGGCATGGGTACCATGCTGCTGACAACGCTGGGATCAGAGATAATCCTTTTGCACGGCAGAAAAGAACAGAAGGAAAAATATCTTCCGCCGCTCTGCACGGGTGATGCAATCATGGGTCTGGGTTGCACCGAGCCGGATGCCGGAAGCGATCTGACCTCGGTCAGTACATCCGCGATCAAAGAGAACGGCGAATATGTCATTAACGGTTCAAAGATATTTATAACAAACGGCACAATAGCCGACTATCTTGCTGTTTTCTGTGTTACCAATCCTGACGCCGAGAATCCTTTTGCACGGCACTCCCTGATCATGGTAGAGACCGACCGGAAGGGTTTTGAAGCCAACAAACTGGCGGGCAAGATGGGAGCCCGGGCCACCATAACCTCGGAGCTGAGCTTCAATGATGTATGCGTCCCTGAAGGCAATCTCGTGGGTGAAGTAGAGGGAAAGGGATTCTATCAGATTGTGGACATGTTCAACCGGACACGGATCGCCGTTGCGGCGCAGGGAACTGGCGTGGCCCAGGGCGCACTTGAAATGGCCGTAAGATATACCAAGAAGAGAGAGCAGTTCGGCAAGTCCATCGCAAGTTTTCAGGCAACACAGTTCAAAATAGCGGAAATGGCCACAAAGATCGAGGCGGGACGAAGTCTTTATTACCGGGCTGCATCGCTCCTTGACCAGGGCAAGGTGGAGCCGGAGATCATTTCCATGGCAAAGTGGTATTGCGGTGAGACGGGTGTCAGGGTAACCGACGAGGCCCTCCAGATGCATGGAGGCTACGGGTATTTCGAAGAGTACAATGTCGAGAGATTTTACAGGGCGGCCAAGATCGTGGAGATCGTGGAAGGCACCAAAGACATCGAGAAATTGATTATTGCCAGGGAGCTGCTTAAAAAAATAGTATAAAAGGCATTTCAAAACCTTTCCAATGGACTTCACGGGTCCCCGTGAGTTGGAAAACCCGACAGAGAGCGCTTTTCACACGCAACAGGCTGGATCGGACGGAACATGCTGAAGATCAACAATATCAAAGTGGTCTACAATGACGTGGTTCTTGTTCTGATGGGAATCTCCCTGGAAGTGGGTGAAGGTGCCATTGTCGCGCTTCTGGGATCAAACGGTGCGGGAAAGACCACGACGTTGAAGGCCACCATCGGAGTCCTCAGAATCGAGGAAGGTGAGATAGAAGAGGGAAGCATTGAGTTTCTTGGTGAGAGGATCGACAGGAAAAGCCCTGAGAAAATCGTCCGCATGGGCATCTGTGCCGTCCCCGAAGGAAGAGGAATTTTTTCGGAGTTGACGGTCCTGGAAAATCTCAAGTTGGGAAAAATTACCCGCAGGAACCAGGCGGGTGTCGATGAAGATTTTGCCAAGGTCTTTGAATACTTTCCAATAGTTCACAAACGGCGATCCCAGTTGGCCGGCTACCTGAGCGGGGGCGAACAGCAGATGCTGGCCATCGGGCGTGCTCTCATGAGTAAGCCGGTCCTGATGCTTTTGGACGAGCCCTCGCTCGGTCTGGCACCGATAGCCGTACATGAAATCTTCACGATCATTAAATCCATCAACCGGGAAGAAAACACCGCAATCATGCTCATAGAGCAGAACGCAAAGCTCGCCTTGAGCTGTGCCCGGTACGGTTATATCATGGAAAACGGTCGAATCGTGATGGACGCCCCGAGCGATGTCCTCAACAGCGACCTTGATATCAAGGAATTCTATCTCGGCCTGACCGACGGCTCCCGTCGCAAAAACTATGCCGAGGTAAAGCATTATAAGCGGCGAAAGAGGTGGCTCTCTTGACCGTAAACAGGGGCGCGATCCCGGCATAAGGGCCTCGGCAAGAAATAATTGCGCAGGATTGCGCCGGATGTTGGTTTGCCCGTTTCATATAAGATCAGGCAAGGCAGATCCACCGGTGTATATTATAGGATATGTGCCGGTGGATGTAACGCAGTAGACGGCCCAAAAGACAAGTCCCGCCTGGCGGGATGTAAGTATTTCTTGCTGAGGCCCTAACATCGAACCGACACACATGAATAAGGTCTGCGAGAATGGCATCGCCCAATTTCTTTGAAGTACAAGATCTCCATATGAGATTTGCAGGAGTTCAAGCCCTTCAAGGCGTCAGCATTTCAGTGGCCAGGAATGACCTGCTGGCCATCATTGGACCCAACGGGGCGGGCAAGACAACCATATTCAATATCATCAACGGCGTCTATCATCCCCATCGAGGCAAAATCCTTCTGGAAGGAAGAGACATTACCTGCCAGAAGCCCTACAAGATCGCCCAGGCCGGCATCGCCAGGGTCTTTCAAAACGTCGAATTATTCAAGAACATGACGGTCATAGACAATCTTCTGCTCGGCAGGCATCAGTTCCTGAAATCATCATTTCTGTCCGGTTCCTTTTTCCTGGGAAAATGCCTGAGAGAGGAAATGGAAAACAGAAAAAAGGTGGAGGAGGTTATCGAGTTTCTGGAGATTGAAGAGGTGCGAAAACAGTTGGTTAAGAACCTTCCGTTCGGCCTTCAAAAACGCGTAGAGCTTGGCAGGGCCCTTTGCATGGACCCTTTGATTCTGCTCCTGGATGAACCGGTGGCCGGAATGAACCTGGAAGAGAAGGAGGATATCGCCCGGTTTATCCTGGATATCAAAGAAGAGATGGAAACAACCATCATAATGATCGAACACGACATGGAGGTGGTCATGGATATTGCCGACAGGATATGCGTGATCGACTTTGGGGCCAAGATTGTGGAGGGACCCGCGAAAGTCGTTCAGAATCACCCCAAGGTCATTGAAGCGTATCTCGGTCCTGAGGATTGAGAGGATAGGTTGGTGAAGATGAGCGCCGATACGCTTCCCAAGCTTTTTCTGGAAAAGGTCCACACCTACAAAAATGAGGTCGCCCTCAGAGAAAAACAACTGGGTGTGTGGCGACCCATTGCCTGGAATGAATACTATGATCATGTGGAGGCCTTTGGGCTGGGATGTCGGGAACTGGGTTTGAAGCCTCAGGAAAAGGTTTCCATCCTCGGTGACAACTGCCCCGAATGGATTTACGCCGACCTTGCGACACAGAGCCTTCGCGGCGTCGCCGTGGGCGTCTATCCTAC
>CAZACO010000047.1:4199-12657 GCA_964483185.1 uncultured Desulfobacteraceae bacterium | reverse complement strand
CATCGTCGCCTTGGTAGGCCATTACCCTACCAACAAGCTAATGGTACGCGGGCCCGTCCCTGAACGGCAACTTTCATGAAGAGGTCACCTTTAATTCCAAGAGCCGAGGCCGATGGAACCACATCCGGTATTAGTCCCGCTTTCGCGGGGTTATCCCGGTTTCAAGGGTAGGTTACCCACGCGTTACTCACCCGTGCGCCACTGTACTCCTCCGAGCAAGCCCGGAGTTTCTCGTACGACTTGCATGTGTTAGGCACGCCGCCAGCGTTCGTTCTGAGCCAGGATCAAACTCTCCACTTAAACCTTAGAGGGCTTTCGACCCTGTTTTCTTAATTTTAGAGACCTACACTACATCACTATTTAGTTTTCAAGGAACAAATAGGAACAGCTAAATGCCGTACCCTTAAATTTAAGATATCCACCTGCAAATGTCAAGCGATAAATAATGGATCATTTTGTCGGTGAATCTCAACGAAAAAGAGACTTATACATGCCCTATTTGCAGATGTCAATATATTTCTTGTCCTATCCCGAAAAAAAATGAGTTTTTTACCGAATCAACTCAGACACAGGAACAACGTCAACGTCATTTTTCAGCCTGTTCTGATATTGCTTAAGGATCTCAACGGTTTGGTAGTGTGGATGTCCGATTCCTATGGCAGCGCCAGAGCGTCTTGCGATCCCCAAAAGACGTTCAACCTGTACGCATATCGCCTTGGCATCGGGATTATTGTCTAAAAAAACCGCTCTTTCACCCGCGGGGAGCCCTATCTTTATCGCCTGTTCTAAACCGACTGTCGACTTTGTCGTCCGGCTGTCAACATAGAAAAGTCCTCTTCTTTTCAATTCCTGAAGAACCAACGTCATTTTCTCCCGGTTTTCGGTAAAAGAGGAGCCCATATGGTTATTCATTCCCTTAGCCCCGGTAATCTGTCTCAGGTTCTTGTCTAAAACCTGCCTGATTTCTCCTTCATTCATTGAAAGCAACAACGCTCCGGGACCGGGATTGACCCAAGGATAATCTTTGGGTTCCATCGGCTGGTGTAAAATGATTTCCCGCCCTTTTTTATTCGCCTCTCTTACAATGGCATCTGTAAAGGGGGCAGACGGGAGAATTGCAAGACTGAGCGCCAGGTTTAGCTCAATAAAAGAAATGGCCAAATCAGGATTGTAGCCCAAATCATCAATAATAATAGAAACTTTGGGTCTAAAGTCTTCTCCCTGGATACCCCTTCGAGTCAGTGGCGTGTGGATGATATGATCCGGTTTACGGATCGGGCCCGGGCCGTGGTTTATGGATGCGTGTTTTTCCTCAAAGACTGGCGGTAAAACCGTCCTGTCGGTGATTGAAATGAACACATATGTGCTCAGTAGAACGACAAAGATAGATAATACCGGCAACAGGAAAAAGAGAAAAAGGCGCTTTTTTTTCATTCACACATCGTCCGCTTGACCGTCCTGATACCTTTGCAAAACGCCGGTTTTCGCTCTCCCGGGGCGTAGGCCCTTACTGGCCGGAGGCTTGATCTTGAACACCCGCTAAATAGAAAAACAGATTCTCTTTTTGCCTTCTCCCGTATCGGTTATCAGGTTCCGGGCTGGATTTTTGAAAAAACGGTCCAGCTTTTCAGGAGCTGAAAGGCCTGACGGACCTGGTTGTCCTTTTCAAGAAGCATCTTGACCTTTTCGTCTTCGTCTTTCTTCAGCTCCTTTCGGGTGGGCTTCTCGGAATTGCCCGCTTCCAGAGGTATGTGTCCCTTCAGGTTTTCTTCTCTGATGAAACGTGGAGACTTTTTCTTCGTTTTTTCATCGGGGGCCACGTAGGGAATTTCAATATCAGGCGTGATCCCGCTCGACTGAATCGATTTGCCGCTCGGCGTGTAGTATCGGGCGGTGGTCAGACGCAGACCGGAACCATCGGAAAGGGGAAGGATCGATTGAACCGAGCCTTTTCCAAACGTCCGGGTCCCCAAGATAATGGCCTTTTTATTGTCCTGCAAGGCCCCTGCCACAATCTCCGCAGCGCTGGCGCTTCCCCCGTTGACCAAGACAATGATCGGGTATTTCCGATCCTTTTTATTCTTGTGGGCCGTGGCCTGTATGTTTTGCTCCTTCTCTCTCCCCTTGGTGCTGACAATGACACCCGAATCGAGGAAGAGCTCGGAAACCTCTATGGCCTGGGACAGGAGCCCTCCGGGATTGTTCCTCAGATCTATAATCAATCCTTTCAACGTCCCATCCTTTTCGAGTGCTTCGAGGGCCGACGAGACATCGTCTGCCGTGTTGCTTTGAAAATTTGAAACCCGAATGTATCCGATGCCTGGGGCAAGGGAGTAGCTTCTAACACTCTGCAGAGGGATCATCCCCCTTGTAATAGAGAACTCCAGGGGCTTATCTATCCCTTCGCGTGCGATGGTCAAGTTAATCTTGGTCCCTTCGGGTCCCCTGATCTTCTTGACCGCCTCGATGAGGCTCATATCCTGTGTCGTCTGACCCTCCACCATAATGATCTTATCTCCCGCCTTCATCCCCGCCTCATAGGCCGGTGTCCCTTCAATAGGGGAGACAACGGTCAGGACCTTGTCCCTGACCGTAATTTCTATCCCGATTCCGGAAAAACTTCCCTTGGTTTCTGTCATCAATTCATTATACTCTTCCTTTGTCATAAAGGATGAGTGAGGATCAAGACTTTGAACCATCCCCTTTATGGCCCCATAGATCAGCTTCTGCGAATCCTGGGGTTCAACATAGTTTTTTTCTACCTGTCTTAGCACTTCAGTGAAGATTTCAATTTGCTTGTATACATCTTTCGTGTCAGCTTCGACTTTCGCACCATTGCCGTTAAAAAAGAGGAAACCCCCAACAAAGAGGGATATCAAGGCAATATTTGTGACGAATTTCCTTTTGGGAATTAACATATTTTACTCCTTATCAGTTGTCATTTATTGGGGTACATCAAACTTATTGGGGCCTTAACCACTCCTGGGGATTCAGGCTTTTGCCTGCCCTTCTGATTTCAAAATAGAGCCTTCCCACCCTTGAAGCACCCTTTCCGTCAATTTGGCCGAGGACCTCTCCCCCTTTAATCTCATCCCCTTCAATCTTGTTCCTTGCGGAAAGGTGTGCTGATACAGTGAAAAAGCGTGAACCGTGATTGATGATAACAAGCTCTCCATAGCCCTTGAGTCTTCCCGAAAAGGCAACTTTCCCCGGAAAAACGGCCTTTACATCTGAGGTGGGGGGTCCTTCAATAACGATTCCCTTATACGTTCCCGACCTTGCCAGTTTCGGGAGTTTTTGATCCCCGATTATCCTTCCATTAATCGGATAAGGGAGTTTACCCTTAAAGTCCTTAAAATGACAAGCGCGATTTGTTTCATAACTATCTTTTTTCTCAATATTTATGATCGTCTGTTTTAGACCTTCTGCTGCATTCTGCAATTCTTGGACCGCTGTTTCGTAGAATTCCTTTTCTTTATGGATTTTTATCAGACGAAAGACCCTTTTCTCAAGCTCCTTTTTTAATGACGTTAGGCGGGCTTTCTGTTCACTACCGGTTTTTTTGATTTCGGTTAGCGTTGCCTCTGCCCTCGATATCTCATCCTGGAACACATGCGCTTGTTCTGCCGCTTTGATCAGGGCCGTTCTGTCTTCTTTCATAACTGCCCTCAGATATTTGACTCTCCGCCAGAACTGGGTGATGTCCGTCACATCCGCCAAGGCCGTCAGATATCCGATCTTAGCATGCTTATACAACTCCACCAGCTTCCTCGAAATTTTGATCTCAACATCTTTTGATGATTGTTTTAAATCTGCCAGCCTGCGCCTCAGCTCTGCAGCTTCGGCCTCGGCACGATGAATCTGTTTGCTCAATTCATCCACCGCGCCTCTCTTCTCAGCCACTTCCTGCTCGATGCGGGCCAGTTCGGCCAACAGGTCCTTCTCCTGGGAATCGAATTTTTCTAGCTTTTTCCTTTCGCTTGAGAGCTTGCTTTCGATTTCTCTTATCTGCTCCTGATTCGGCTCAGACGTACGTTCCGCGTCGGCATGCGCGGGTCCGGGCAGGATGGCAAGAGCGAAAATTAGGCTGAATAAGGTCAGCCTGTTTGCCGATGGTAAGCGGATTTTTTTCATTATACGTCAAAAAAGCGACCGATGGCGACGAAACTCCCGATTATGCCCAAGGCCATACTCAAGATAAAGATCAATGCCAGATATTCCGTTGGTAGGAAGACAAAATCAAGGGGTGTAGGGCCTATGAGGTAGATATCCTTTGTGGAGAGAAAGAGGTATCCCAAGAAGAGTGTCAGGATGGCCAAAATCCCCCCCAAGATGCCTTGAATCATCCCTTCCAACAAGAAAGGTAATTTGACAAACCAGTCTGTGGCTCCGACCAATTTGAGTATTTCGATCTCATCTTTGCGTGAATAGATCGTCAGCTTGATGGTGTTGGTGACGATGAAGACGACACATAGGCATAAAAGACCCCCTATTATATAACCGATAAGCCTGACGATATCCAGGAGACCCTCGAGTCTTTTCAGCCATTCTTTGCTGTATTGTACTTCTTCTACGCCGTCTAATTTTTCCAGTTGCCCTCGTACTTTCTCAGGATTAACTTCATGGGCCTCTTTGTTCTCAAAGACGACCTCATACGATGCCGGAAGCGGGTTGTGCGCCAGGCTTTTCAAGAACCCCGCCTCGTCCCTCAAAGCGGCTCTCAAATCATCCATTGCCTCTTTTTTAGAAATAAATCGCTTGATTCGGGCGCCAGGCAGGCCCCTGATAAAGGAATCGATCTTATCTCTTTTGTATTCACTTGTTCCATCCTTCAGATAAACGGACATGGAAAGGGCGCTTCCCCACCGTTGAAGCCAGTTGTCAAGGTTCCCGAAAAGGAGCAAAAAAGCGCCTAAAATCAACAGGGACGTAATGATCGTACCCAGGCTCAAAACATGAACAGTCAGGTTTTTTCTCATATTCATGAGCGCCTGTCTTAAAAAATAAGACCTCAACCTCATTGACATTGATCCCCGGAAATTTTACCGCAATTCAGGACGATCGTTCTGCAATCCGTGCCTTCGAGAAGTTCACGGCTGTGAGTAGCAACAACCACAGTGGTGCCCTTTCGATGGATGCTTTTGAATAACGCCATGATTTCCCTTGTCAGGTCCGGATCTAAGTTTCCTGTTGGCTCATCCGCCAGGAGAATCAGGGGATCCTTTACAATGGCCCTTGCAATGGCTACCCTCTGTTGTTCTCCTCCAGATAAGGAAAGGGGATGCGTCTTCTCTTTTTCGGCCAGGCCTACCAGCCTGAGTGTCTGATGAGTCTTTTTCCTGATAAATCTGGGTCGTAGACCGGTCACCTCCAAGGCAATGGCCACATTTTCAAATACCGTCTTGTTGGGCAGCAACTTAAAATCCTGGAACACAAAACCGATCTTCCGGCGCAGGAGATCGAGTTTGGGTCTGCTGATCCTGTTCAGGTTGATGGCGTTTATGAGTATGTGACCGCTGGCCGGTTTTTCAGCTCCGAAGATCAACCTGAGAAGCGTTGTCTTGCCAGCACCGCTCGGTCCGGTCACAAAGATAAATTCTCCCTTGCTGATTCTCAGGTCGATGTTATTCAGGGCAATATTGGGACCGAATTTCTTGGAAAGGTGAAATAACTGAATCATAATTCGTTATTGACCATCCATCTTTGATGTATTCGTAAAAAGTCAAAATCTCGCGCAAAGGCGCAAAGCGCGCAAGGTTAACTTTTTAATATTAAAAGATATTTTCTTGGCGTTCTTGGCGTCTTTGCGAGAAAGCATACTTTTTACGGGACCATCATTTTTAGACATTTGGCGGCTCTATGGCTCAACAGTCCAATGGATGTAGGACTGAGGCGATTCCCCTGTGAGCTAATATTCGCCCATAGCCCTCTGCAGTCTGGCCTTGGCCAGATGGTACTGAAAGAGGGCATTGAAATGAAAGACCCTTGCATCGGTCAGATATCGCTGGGCATCCAGCACCTCCGTAGAGGTGCTTACCTGAGCCTTGTACCTTTCCTGACTCACCCTGAGGTTCTCTTCACCCTGTTCAACGGCCTTGCGGGTGATGGGGATATTTGCCTCTGCCGTCTGTATGTTCAGCACCGCATCTTTGATCTGCAGCTGTATGTTCTCTTCCAGTTCCATCTTGGTCTTCAACAGCTCATTCTTGACGCTTTCCTGTTCTTTGACCGCATAGTAGGTCTTTCCCCATTCCCAAAAGGTCCAGGTCATACCGACACTGGCCTCCCAGTTGCTTGGCTCGAGTCCACTCCCCCCGGACACGGACGGGGTGTCGCCCTCCTTGATATAGTCCCACCTGACTGCGACCTCTGGGTAGTTTTTGCTCTCGGTGTATCTGATCCTCTGGTCCGTCTGTAGAAGATTGTTGTCAATGATCTTTATCTCCGGACGGTTTTTGATCGCCTTTTCAAGGTACTCCTGAAAGTCCCCCGTCCGGGGTTCAAGGACCTTGATCTCGACCACATCCACCTCGGCACTGACAGGCCTGGACAAAACCTTATTAAAGTTGGCACGGGCCAGTCGGGCGTCGTTCTGGGCCTTCATCAGATTGTGTTTCGCATTTCCGGCCTCTACTTCGGACTGCAGGAGGTCATTTACCGGGATCATCCCCACCTTGTAAAAATTGCGTGCCACCTCGGCATGGGACTCCAATGCCTCGAACGCCTTTTGGGTTGTCTCCACGGCCATATCTGATGTAAGGATATCGAAATAGGCTGCTTTTACCCTGAGGGCGAGGTCGAGTTCTTCCAATTGAACCTCCAGATCGGACTGATCGATGCCTAATTCTGCAAGTCTGTAGGCGCTGATCAGTGCAAATCCCCTGAATATGGGCTGTGTGACGGTCCCTCTCCACTCATAATTGTTCAGACTGCCAATCTGATAAGACCTCCCCTGAATATCACTCGTTCTGAGCGACCCGTACCTGACATAACCGTACGATGTGCTCAATTTGGGCAGGAAATCGGCCCTGGCCTGGTTCTTGAAATATTTCGCCTGCTCTATTTTTTCCTCCTTCGCCTTGAGTTGCCAATTATTGGCCAATGCCTCCTTGACAGCTTCATCCAGAGTATAGACCTTTTTCCCTTCGGCCAGAACGACTCCAGGAAGGAAAAGTATGGATAGGATGTAAAGCACCCCTCCCCAGATCAGACAAGTTTTACCCTTCATCTTTTGTCCCTCCGTTTCCTCTTACTTTTATAATTGTTGGATATTCATTAAAACAGGGCCTTGCAGATGTCAATGCAAACATGCAGCCATTGCGCCGACATCGCTAGCCTCACCATCGGAATAGGGGAACAATAGATTGACGGAACAATCGGTTCTGGCAAGATAGTGCCCATATTTAGAATGGGTGAAACCTAACCGCAGAGATCGAAATAATTTGATATAGGGGATCGGGATATGGTAATTCTAATCTTAATTCCGATGAACAGGAGTGAGAACCTCTCAGTGGGATTCAGAGGGGAAGGGGCTTTAAAATGTCCAGCACATTTAAACGAAAGATCTTGTTTCTAATTCCTTGTTTGTTCTGTCCATCATAGGAATGGGGATCCTGCCGAGCCTCCTCTACCCCAAGGCCGACGGCAGGAACTCAGGGGTTACGATTGAATTGGGCCTGGTACCACATTGGCCGGTTCCCAGAGAGTCGCCGATGAACTGGGTGAAATCCTCCGTTATAAACCCTACCTGGAAAGCGTCGTCACGTTCGTCGGCCAGAAAAGCCCCCTGTCACGGAACTTTATCGGTGAATCCCTTGTACCATTCAAGGACACGTCCGATGTCGGTTTCTCTTGTATTTTTACGAAACTTGAGGATAGAGAAAAGATGGCGTTTCAGTACCTGGATGCGCGCCGGGATCGGCTGACATCGACCGGTCTATATCACATGTGATCTGAGAGGGAGAAGACTATGGATGATCCATGGGAACGCTTCAATAAGATAGATGAATTCCGTGGGTTGCGATACCGGCTGGAACCCGACTATAAGAAACCGCTCCTGGATATTCCCGAGGCGGTGAAGCAACGTATCCGGCAACGCCTGGTCGTTCTTTATGGAAAAGAAGAGGTGGAGGAAATCTATTCACAGGTAGCGCGGATCATGAGGATCCATCATGCACACGCTATCCAGGAGATTGTTGAAGCAGAGCAAAACTTCGACCCTACCCAACGGTTTACCGAACGTGACGTTGTGCTGATTACTTACGGAGACCTTATCCTTACCGAAGAGCGCTCGCCGCTCCGCACACTCGTGGATTTTGCCGAAGTCTTTTTCCAGGGGCTCATCACGACGCTGCATATCCTCCCTTTTTACCCGTATTCCTCGGACAGAGGATTTTCTGTTATTTCCTATGCCGAGGTGGATCCCCATCTCGGAACATGGGACGAGATCGCCGAGCTT
>CAZACO010000047.1:0-4099 GCA_964483185.1 uncultured Desulfobacteraceae bacterium | reverse complement strand
TCGCCCGACCAGATTGATCTTAATTACAGGAATCCTGAAGTCCTCTATAAGGTCCTGGGGATACTCCTCTATTATGTGCGGCGAGGCGCAGACATTATCCGTCTGGACGCCATCACGTATATCTGGCATGAGCGCGGCACTTCATGCGCGAATCTCCAACAGACCCATGAGGTCGTCAAATTGATTCGGGACGTACTCGACGTATCAGCCCCTCATGTGGCCCTGATCACGGAGACCAATGTGCCTCATAAGGACAATATCGCCTACTTCGGCAATGGCTCGAACGAAGCCCAGATGGTCTACAATTTTGCGCTTCCTCCGTTGGTGCTTCATACATTCCAGACCGGGAGGGCCACGGCCTTGAGTCGATGGGCGGCCGATCTTAAGACCCCATCTGGCACGACGTACTTCTTTAATTTCTTGGACTCGCATGACGGAATTGGTCTGATGGGCGTACGGGGGATTCTGAGCGAGGAAGAGATAGCGGATATGTGTGATCGGGTGGAGGCCCACGGGGGATTCGTCTCGGTTAAGGACAATGGAGACGGGACCCAGAGCCCTTACGAACTTAACAGCACATGGTTCAGCGCGCTCAACAGAGAGGATTCCGGTGAACCGGTGGCCGTGCAGGTGGCTCGATTTGTGGCCTCGCGGGCCGTCTCTCTGGTCCTGCAAGGTGTACCCGGGATATACATGCTGAGTCTGGACGGATCAAAGAACGATCCAGAGGCGGTGCGCCGTGATAATTCCAAGCGGAGCATCAGCCGCGGGTCGGCCCTGGAAAAGGATCTCCTCGAGATGTTTGGTAATCCTGATTCAATCGGGTCGCGCATCATGAAACAGCATGGGAAATTGCTTCTGAAGCGGGTAAGCGAGCCCGCTTTTCATCCCAACGGGGAACAGCAGGTGTTTGAGCCTGATCCGCGTGTTTTTGCCCTTTTGCGAATTGCGCCTGGCCGTGACTCCATGGTTTTGAGCCTGATTAATGTCACCAAGGAGACGGTAACCGTGGACATTCCGCTTGCCAGGGCCGGTCTTCAAGGCAGACCCCTGGTCGATATCCTGACCGACAGGCGGTTTGAACCGGATGGGGACCCGTGGCAATTTACCTTGGACCCTTATGAGATTGTCTGGCTTAAAGGGGAGGGTAATGGCTCGGAGAGACCTGCATGAAAAAAGGGTGTGCGAAAAAAATGAGATTTCCATGATGTGTTGTTGTTTGGTCTGTTGTATTTTGTCAGAAAAGAAATTATAATGGCAGGACTCAATACAGTGTTTTTGTATCGGGTGTTCGGGATTCGTCGAGACGAGAGAGACTGTGATGAAGCCGTGAAATTTAGAAAAAGTAAGATTGGATTATCGTAAACTCAATAACTTATAAGCCATAAAAGGCCGGCATCCGGACTTTTTGAGAGCACAGAGAACGTAAACGAAGGAGCCCCTTTGAAAGCACTTCTGATCTACCCTGAATTCCCTGACACGTTTTGGAGCTTTAAACACGCACTTAAATTCATTCACAAAAAGGCCGCTTTCCCACCGCTCGGCCTTCTCACATTAGGCGCGATGCTGCCCGAGGATTGGTCTATACGCCTCATTGATATGAATGTGATCGCAGTCACTGAAAGGGATTTGGAATGGGCGGATATGGCCTTTATCAGCGGGATGTCCGTTCAAAGGAATTCAGCCCGTCAAATCATTGTCCGGTGTAAGGAAGCAGGGGTCAAGGTTGCTGCCGGAGGACCGCTTTTCACCAGCGAGTACGAAGAGTTTGATAAGGTCGATCACTTTGTACTCAATGAAGCCGAACTCACCCTGCCTCCTTTTTTGTCAGATATGGAGCAGGGCTCTGCCAGACGGGTCTACAAGACTACCGAATTCTGTGACATCTGGGAAACACCGGCTCCCATGTGGGAACTGGCTGACATGAAGCGATATGCCTCAATGAATATCCAGTTTTCCAGGGGGTGCCCGTTTGATTGCGAATTCTGTAACGTGACGGCCTTGTTCGGACACAAACCCCGGGTCAAGCGTTCCGAGCAGGTGATTGCGGAGCTGGATGCCCTTTACGGCCTGGGATGGAGCGGGCAGATCTTCTTTGTGGATGACAACTTTATTGGCAACAAGAGATATCTCAAAAAACAACTCCTGCCCGCGTTGATCGAATGGCGAAAAGGGAAGAGGGGTATCCGTTTCAACACGGAAGCCTCTGTCAACCTGGCCGATGACACGGAGTTAATGGAGATGATGGTCGAGGCCGGCTTTGATACGGTTTTCATCGGGATCGAGACACCGGATGAAGGGAGTCTGGCTGAATGCAACAAAAGGCAAAACAAGAACCGCGATTTGATCGAGACCGTCAAACGTATTCAGCACGCGGGACTGCAGGTGCAGGGTGGCTTCATTGTCGGGTTCGACAGCGATACCCAGTCCATTTTCCAGCGGCAGATCGATTTCATCCAGAAAAGCGGGATCGTGACGGCCATGGTCGGTCTGCTTCAAGCCCCTGCCGGTACAAGGCTCTACGAGCGTTTGAAGCAGGAGGGGCGGCTGCTCGGTCATATGTCGGGGGATAATGTGGATGGCACAACGAACATCATCACTCGAATGGACCTGGATACGTTACGCGAGGGATACAGGAAGATTATGCTCCATATCTATTCACGGAAGCACTATTATCGACGGATCAGGACCTTCCTTAGAGAATATAAGCCGCCAAAGGTCAAAATGCCGCTGGATTATCAGAGTATCCTGGCCTTCTTTCGGTCCAATATTCGATTGGGCATTATCGGCAGCGAGCGATTGCAGTACTGGGGACTCTTGTGGTGGACGCTCTTCAGGCGCCCCGGGCTTCTGCCATTGGCAGTCACGCTGGCGGTTTACGGGTATCATTTCCGGAAGGTCAGCCATTCACATATACTTTGATAAAAAGTAAAGGTTCAGAGGTCCGGGGTTTCTCTAAGTTTTTCGAGGAAGCGTCCTTCAATCGTCAATCAATCATATCAAGGAGTAAACATTGGCTCTTATCACTGTGGATCCGGAGACGTGCAATCAGGATGGTATCTGTGTGGCAGAGTGTCCGGGCCGTATCATCCGGATGGACCCTGAGGACGGTTACCCGCGGGCTACATCCGATTTTGAGGACGTCTGTCTCAAGTGCGGGCACTGCGTCGCCGTCTGTCCCACAGGTGCGCTGAGTCTCAACTGGCTCGGCCCGGACGGATGCAGGCCGATCAGGAAGGAATTGGAGGTGACGCCGGATCAGGCGGAGCAGTTCCTGTGTGGAAGACGATCTATCCGGACCTTCAAGGAAAAGGGGGTGTCGAGGCCGGTCCTGGAAAAGCTCCTTGAAATCGCGTGTTCCGCTCCGTCGGCCAAGAATCAGCAGCCCTGGCACTGGATCGTGGTACAGGATCCTGCCGAGGTCCGGCATCTGGCCGGCTTGGTTGTCGAGTGGGTCCGCCAGGTAATCCAGAGCGATCCGACGGAAGCGGAAACCATGGGACTCCCTCGGGTCGTTGCTTCGTGGGATGAAGGATATGACCGCATCTGCAGGGGGGCGCCCCATGTCATCGTGGCCCACGCCGATAAAACCTGGCCTTTCAGTACCGAAGATTGCACACTGGCCATCAGTCACCTGACTCTCTATGCAGCGAGCGTGGGTCTCGGCGCCTGCTGGGCAGGTTATTTCTATAAGGCGGTAAACGCCTATCCCCCCCTGTTCGAAGCACTTGGGCTCCCTTCTGATCACCTCGCATTCGGGGCGATCATGATAGGTTATCCCAAATTCAGATATCAGCGAATACCTCCCCGAAATCCAATCCGGGTGAGCTGGAAATAGAGGCTTTTTTCATAATCAGACTTTGAAGAAAGGCCTGTTTCCGTTCATTCCCCCTGGCAGTAATGTGGCAAAGGGCTTCCTCGGACGCCATCCTCAACAGGTCTGCCATATCTCGTTCACTTCCTTCAGTTAAACCGATACATCAAGGAATGTCGTATGTCAGACCGACCCGATTCATTCAAAGATCTGAATCAATTATCCATTGATTGTTGAGATGAAGCGGCTTTTGTGTTAAACATGTGTGGGAATGAACGGTATTCA
>CAZACO010000046.1:0-13050 GCA_964483185.1 uncultured Desulfobacteraceae bacterium | reverse complement strand
CTTCAGCTGATTTCCGGTTTGAGGTCTATCGGTAAGTAAATAACTCCGTTGACCTGACAGAGATTTGGCTGAAATTGAGGAAGACGTATCAGCAAAAAACATAATGCGACATCTGAGGCGAACGGGTGAATCAATGAATGCCGTACTTCTTGATTTTGGCGGCCAGGGTCTTTCGGTTGATTCCCAGGATGCCGGCTGCTTCGGTCTTTTTCCCCTTGGTCCGCTTGAGCACAAATGAGATATACTTTTTTTCCAATTCCTCGAGCGTGAGGGGTTCTTCAGAAAACATCTGCAATTCCCCCTGGCGCTGCGTAATGAACGTCGGCAGGTTCGCGGCGCGTATCATATCGGTATCTTCCAGGATGAGGATTCGTTCCATGGCATGCTCAAGCTCCCTTACATTGCCGGGCCAGGCATACTCCGTCAAAATGTCCATCGCCTCTGAGGACACCTCCAGGCGCGATGTCTTCATTTTCAGGCTCAGTTTGTCGATGCAGTGGCGGATGAGGAGGGGGATGTCTTCTTTTCTTCCCCTGAGCGGGGGAAGGTGTATCGGCACAACGCTCAACCGGTAATACAGATCCTCCCTGAAAGTCCCCTTTCGGATCGATTCTGAAAGCTCGCTGTTGGATGCGGATATGATCCGTATGTCGAGATTGATCTTCTGTTGATCGCCGACCTTCATAAACTCCCGCTCCTGAATGACCCTGAGGAGTTTGGCCTGGATGTTCAGGCTCAGGTTTGAAATCTCGTCAAAGAAGAAGGTGCCGTGATTGGCCAATTCAAAGAAACCGTGCTTGGTCTGGTGGGCGCCTGTAAAAGAGCCTTTGACGTGTCCGAAGAGCTCGCTTTCAAGAAGGGTTTCCACGAGCGAGGAACAATCGACTGCTACGAATTCCTGGTCTTTACGGTGGCTGTTGGCGTGGATGGCCTGGGCTACCAGTTCCTTGCCCGTGCCGCTTTCACCCGTGATAAGAACGGTGCTGTCCGTTGGCGCAACCTTAAGTATCTTCTCAAATATTCTTTTCATGGGGCGGCTCTGGCCGATAATAAGATTCTTTCCGGAGTCTATCTTGAGACCGTTGTTGACGATGGCGTATTTCTGAGATGAGATGCGGCCCAGGTTGGTTTTCTGGAGGGCCGCTTCCAGATCATCCAGCCGGAAGGGTTTAACCAGATAATCCAAGGCCCCCAGTCTGGTACAGCGAACAGCCGAGTCGATGGTTGGATAGCCCGTGATCATGATTACATCTGTCTCAGGGTATTGAGCATGAATCTGTTTGAGGACAGTCATGCCATCCATGTCCGGCATCCGGATATCTAGCAGTACCAGATCGAATGGCTCGGTTTTTAAGAAATCGAGGGCTTCCTGTCCGTTGGCAGCCGATTTCGTTGCCATCCCTTTTCCACTGAGTGCCCGGCTGATGCCGTTCCGCACGACGGCCTCGTCGTCGACGACCAGTACCTGATGTATATTCTTTGAGTCGGTCATAAGTGCCTAAAGTGACTAAAGTGAACTAAAGTGCCTAAAATGACCTAAATTGCATCTTCTTCTCAATAAATGGGGGACCTCTCCCAATTCCATGAATGGAGGCTCTGGGGGTTCCTTCAAAAAGAAATATGAGGGGGATAGGCGTTGCCTAGTGCCAATTTCCTTCAAAAATACCTTACTGAGCAGGCGCAAAGGAGGCGTGTATTTATAACCATCTCGGTCGGCTTTCAACTTAGATGGGCCATTTAGAAGCCTCTGCGCCGTCAAAGAAGCTCCAAGGAAATATATTTCTTTGTGAAGGAATTCCCAGAGCCGGAGTTTTTGAGCTTCATATGCGTATGCGTCGTCTGTATCAAGGCATTTCAGATAATCATCGGGAGAAGGACCCTGAAGGTGGTTCCCTTGTCGACAACGCTCTCCACGTCGATCTTGCCGTGATGTGCCTCGACCACCCCCTTGACGATGGCCAGACCGAGTCCCGTGCCCATCACCTGGCGGGTCTTGGGGTGTTTAACCCGGTAGAACTTATCGAAGATCTTGGGGAGTTCTTCAGGGGAGATCCCAACGCCCGTATCCTCGACCCTGATTTCCATATATTCGCCCAGACCCCGAGCGATGATTGTTACTCGGCCCCCTTCGGGCGAATAGTTGATGGCATTGCTCGCTAGGTTGTTGATAATTTCCTCCATGTTTTTTGGGTCGGCCAGGACCGGTTTCAACCCATGACACGAATGGGTGAGACGGATCCCCTGTTCCTGTGCCCTCGGCTCCATCAGGGCCACGACCTCTCCTATGATCTGGCCGATATCGGTAGGGACCTGATGCTGGACATATTTCCCGGCCTCGATCTTGGCCACATCCAAGAGATCGTTAATCAGGTCGAGTAGGGAATCGATTTTGTTCATCCCCCTTTTGACGAACTCCTTTTGCTTTTTATCTAAAGGGCCTGCTAATCCCTCTATGAGCACGCTGTTGAGCTGCCTGATCGAAACAAGGGGGCTGCGCAGTTCGTGCGCCACCATATTGACAAAGTCAGATTTCATTTCGTCAAGCTGCTTGTAGGCCGTTATGTCTTCCAGGACAGTGACCGTTCCGGCAACGGCCTTGTTGGGCCCGATGGCCGGGGCCGAAATGGCCCTCAAGGCATTTTTCCCCGCCTGGATTTCCTGTGAGATCGATTCCTCTTGGGCAGTCTCTCCGCCCAGAATCTGTTTGAGTGTGTCTATCAGGGACTCATCGTTTATGATCCCGGAAATGGGGGTGGGACCTTCAGGCTGGTTGGAAATCTCCATCAATCTCATCAGGGCCGGGTTGTGGAGGACCACTTCTAAGTTGCGGTTGGTGACCATGACGCCGTTGGCCATCCGGTTGATGATGGTTTTGAGGCGGCTTTTTTCGAGGTTGAGATCATAAAGATTCCGAATGTTTTCTTCTTTCAATTGCAACGCTTTCTGTTCCAGCCGTCTCTTTTCAGCGGCCCTTGTAATCGTCAAGAGAAACTGGTCTATCTGAAAGGGCTTGGTAATGAAATCATAGGCCCCGTTTTTCATGCATATCACGGCCGTGTCAACGGTCCCGTGCCCCGTGATAATAATCACCGGTATGTCTGGGTATGTTTCACGGATGGTTTCAAGAATCTCTTCGCCCCCCATGACCGGCATCTTGAGATCGAGAAGGACGATGCCTATCGGTTTTTTGGACAGGATGTCCAGGGCAATCTGGCCGTTCTCAGCGGTAAAAACCTCATACCCCTTCCCGGCCAGGACCCGATGGCACCCGTCTCTGATTGCTTTTTCATCGTCTACCACCAAGATCTTGATTGTCTCATTCATGATTCATCCAATCCCACAAAAACAGGTTCGGCTGTTGGGGTCTCCGTAAATTCCAGGGGGAGTTCGATGAGGAAGGTGGTCCCCCCGCCAGGGGGACACTCAAAGGTAATGGTTCCCCCGTGAAGTTGAACGATGTTCTGGGTAATGCTCAGACCGAGCCCCGTACCCTTGCCAACAGGTTTGGTCGTAAAGAAGATGTCGAAGATCTTGTCTCTCAGGTCAACCGGGATTCCGGGGCCGGTATCTGACACCTTGATGACAAACCGAGAATGATCGGGCTGGTAGTCTGCAGTGACTTTTAAAAATCCCTTTCCCTCCATGGCATGGGCCGCGTTGATAAAGAGATTGGTGAAAACCTGCTGCAGTTGACCGATATCGCCCACCATTTCCGGCATATCCGGCTCGATCTCTGTGAAAACCTGAATGTTCTGAAAGAGGGCCTGGTTCACCAGCAGATTCAGACACTGGCCGACCAGATATTCCAGGCTGAATGAAGATGTCTGCCCGATCGACTGTCTGCTGAATTCCAGCAGTTCGGCGACAATCTTCTTGCAGCGGAGGGTTTGATGGATCACCTCCTGGATATCGCTATGGCACTGGGGATCGTCCGAGAGCCTTTCCTTGAGCAGTTCTGCATAAATCAGGGCACCGGCTAAGGGGTTATTGATTTCATGGGCAACCCCTGCCGCCATTCGCCCCACAGATGCAATCTTTTCCGACTGGACCAGCTGGAGATGGGCGTCCTCCAGGTCCTTCCGCATCTTGAGCACCTCCCGCATATCGGTAAATATGCCGACGCTCCCGATTTCCCTGTTGTCGATGGTGATGATGGAAGCGGTCAGTGTCACCGGGATCTCCTCACCCTCCTTGGTGGTCACGGACATGCTGGTCGGATTCAGTTGGCCGACAGGGCCGTGCTGGTCGCTGCGCATTTTTCTCATGTTTTCCTTGGCAACGTCGATGTCGTAGAAGCTGCTCATGTGACCATGCTCCATGATCTCTTGGGCCTTGTAGCCCGTCAGGTTTTCCATGCCCTCGTTAAAAATGAGGACATTTCCCTTGGTATCCACGACCACGATCCCGTCCACCGCACTCTGAATGACATTTTGAAAAAAGAGATTAGACTTCTGGACCTCTTTTTCTAACCTGATTCTCTCGGTAACATCTCTCGATGCCTCCAACAATTGAACCACCTCACCCTGTTCATTGTAGATGGGCGCATTGGTGATAACCTCAAAACACTCTTCCCCGTCTTCTCCCTTGAATTCTTGAATTCTACTGATAAGCTTTTCCTGTTTCAGCTTTTCCAGACTCGATAGGTGGCATACATGCCCGGCTTCCCCGCACGGTCGGTGCATGCCGTATCTCACCTCATAGCAGTGTTTCCCTAAGACATCCTCGTTGGTGAGATTGAATTCCTTCAGAAAGGTCTGGTTGACCGTTTCGACCGTCATATCCATGTTGACCACCATAATCCGGTAAGGGAGCGAATCGAGTATGATTTGAGAATATCTCTTTTCCTTTCCCTCTTTTTTCTGACGGTCTCTCTCGAGTTCGCTCTTTTCCGTTTCGATCTGAATGAGATCCCAGAGGAACCTTGCGCCCATGTGGTCCATGACCGAGACGTTTGAGGGGATGATGTTGAATATTTCTTCTCTGACCTTGGGTGATCCGGTCAGCTCGATGATCAGGTTTAGGCCCTCCAGATCCGAGAGATCCCGGATATCATTTGTTGTAAAGAGGTTCAGTTCCCTTGCGTAGCAAAGGCCGGGGGCCTCAGAATCGGTATCGGCCACGCCCAATATCTTCATGTTCAGCCGTGACAGCCGGTTTGTATTCAGGATCTTGAGCAGGTTGCAGCAGGCCTTTCCGCCCCCGACAATGGCCACGCGCAGGGGTTGACCGGCCTGTTTTCCTCGGATGAGCGTGACAGGATCACATGCACCGGGATCCGATTTGATAGAAGGCAATCTCACTTGCGGTTCCTCAAGATCTCTTCAGGCGAAGGGATACCTTTGCTTCCAAATGAAGGATGATCTTTTTCAATGCGTCACTTTGCTTGACAGGGCCGGAGTTATTCCATCCTTTTAACAGCGCGGCCTTCTTTTTTTCTCTGAATTCCTGGATCGAGGAGGCCATGGATTCCCAGAGGAACAGTTTTTGGAGGATATGGCGTTCGGATGCTGAAAGGTCTCGATTGGTGTCGAATGTCTGACCGTTTTTCGTTGTGATAATCATATAGGCCTTGGGACAATCTTTTTCGCGTTTGTCATCCCTGCATCCCGTTAATACGCCCAGCATGAATGCTGAATTGGCGAATTGAAGATATCATTATGGATGTTTTCATCGGGAATTCAAGAAAAAAAGCCCGCAGGATCGATCACAGATCGATCCTGCGGGCCGAAGTTGACTGACGATATGTGACTACTGTTAGAAAGTTGGACGGGGAAGAACCCCCGCCCTTTCAGCGATCTCAGGGACCTTGTGTTCCCATTCGATGGCCATGAGATGAACGCCAGCCACCCCTTCCATCTCCTTGAATTCTTCGATCTGTTCCAGGGCAAACCGGATGCCCTCCTCGGCCACCTTTCCTTTTCCGGCCCCGCGCAACCGTTTGATCAGGGTGTCCGGGACATCCATCCCCGGCACCTGTTTGGCCATATAGAGGGCCATGCCGACGCTTTTCATCGGGGTAACGCCCGCCAAGATAGAACATTTCTCGTGAAGTCCCATGTCCACAGCCCTTTTCATGAATTCCCTGAATTTATCCATGTTGTAGATACATTGTGTCTGGATAAAATCAGCCCCTGCCGAGATCTTCTTGGCTAAACGGTACACACGGAAGTCAAAGGGTTCTGCAAACGGGTTGGAGGCCGCGCCGATAAAGAGTTCAGGCGCCACATCCACATCCTGCCCGTTCAGGAATTTCCCCTCATCTCTCATGGTTTTGACCGTATGGATCAACTGCATGGAGTCGATGTCAAAGACATTTTTGGCATCGGGATGGTTCCCGAACTTCTGGTGGTCCCCGGAGAGGCAGAGCATGTTCCGGATGCCTAACGAATAGACGCCAAGGATGTCGCTTTGAATGGCCAGGCGGTTTCGATCGCGACATACCATCTGAAAATTGGGCTCAAGCCCTTCCTGCAGGAGAATAAGGGAGGCGGCCCAACTGGACATACGGACGACCGCAGTCTGGTTATCGGTGACATTCACGGCATCCACACATCCTTTCAGGTGTCCTGCCTTTTCCCTGAGGTGTTCCACATTGGCTCCCTGGGGGGGTCCGCATTCACCGGTAAAAGCGAACTGTCCAGACTTCAAGACCTTTTCCAGATTACTCCCTGATTTGTATTCGCTCATTTTACCAGTTCCTCCCTGATCATTCTCCTTGGTCCGCCGTCCCGGGCTGTGGTCCAGCTCTTGGGTGGCTTGAATTCAATAAGTTCGTCCAGTCGACCCTGTTCCATCATCTTTCTGACAATGGTGTCCCAGATACATTCCACATCCTTGGATATCTCGCATTTCCCAAAGGAAGAGCCGCCGCAGGGCCCATTGAGGAGGCTCTTTGAACACCGGGCAATGGGGCAGAGCCCGCCGAAGTAGTGGACCACGCATGTCCCGCAACCGGCACATCTCTCAGACCAGATCCCGTGCTCTTCGGCGCCGCCCATGAACTGGGTGTTGACCCCGGGAAAGATCCTGACGGCAGGATAGCGTTCCGAGAGGAATTGGGGCCCTACGCCGCAGGCAATGGAAATAACCGCGTCATAGTCATGGATCAACGCCTCGAGTTCGCCTACATATTCCGGATCACACTGCCGTTCGAGCGTGTGTTCGCCCACCTCGATTTCCTGACCGCTCCGTTTCCTCGAAATCCTTATGGCAGCGGCCAGGACACCCACTTCCTTTGCGCCCCCTACGTTGCATACGGTAACGCAGCCTTTACATCCAACGACAAGGATTTTCTTGAAATCCTTTACCATCTCAAGGACTTCCTTGATAGGTTTTGGTTCTGCTACTATCATTATAAGTTCCTCGCAGCGTTTCTAAGGGTTTATGCCGGCAGGAAGGGGCCTAATTCCCTGACCTTATCGACCATCTCATAGGCTGCTTCCACGTACTCCTGACCCTTGCCAGCACTGAGGTTAAACAGGTTAATCCTGTCCGGCTCTATGTCGAGTTCTTCTAAGATCTTCTTGACATGGGCGACTCTTTTGGTCGCCTTGGCAATGCCGCTGACATATTGACAACTGTCTTCCTGGCATCCCGCTACGTAAACACCGTCCGCACCCTCCTCAAAGGGCTTCAGGAGATGCAGGATCTCGATGCGGCCGGTACAGGGGACCTGGATGATTTTCACATTGTCCGGCAACGCCTTTTTCATGCCTTCGGCCACATTAGCTGCAGACGAGGCACAGTTAAAACAGCAAAAGGCGAGTATTTGGGGTTTAAATTCACTCATATTTTCATCTCCCTTTATGATTGACTATTGAAGATTGTCGATTGACGATTGATGACCCAGAAGAGGATCATCCTCTCTCCCAATTTCGATCTATGTCGCTAAAAGGACCGACGGCGCCTGGATCAGCATCTGATCGCTGCAGGTGGACATGACAATGGCCTTTCCAGGGCATTCCGCCACGCACATCCCGCACCCCTGGCAGAGACCTGGATCGATGAACGCTGCACCTGTGTCATGGTCGATCACCGGGACATGAAAGGGGCATGTGCGGACGCAGGTGCAGCACACGGCGCATTTTTCAGGCATCACCTCGGCTACCAGTCCCCCAACCTCGATCGTGTCCTGAGTGAGTATCTCCAGTGCCCGGGCGGACGCGGCTTTGGCCTGAGCGATGCTCTCCACCGTGTCTTTCGGATAACCGGCAAGGCCGGCCACATAGATCGCTTTTGCGCTCGAATCGACAGGTTTCAGCTTTTCGGGTGACTCGGCAAAAAAACCGTTCGGGTCGAGATTTATCCTGAAGATGTCGGCCAATTCCGGGTTGTTTGTTCCTGTAATGGCTGTTTGAAGGGAGATGAAGTCTGCCTCAAGGGCGATCGATTTTTGCAGGACCTGATCGTACACCACCACTCTGAGCTTTTCTTGATCGTCCGTGACCTGAACAACGGGTTTGTTGTCAACCTCGTACCGGACGAAGATAACCCCCTTCTCACGCGCCTCCCTGTACAGGTTTTCTCTCTCACCAAAAGTGCGCATGTCTCGATAAAGGATATAGATATTCATGTCCGGGTTCTTGGCCTTCAGGTCGACCGCGGTGCGCACCGAAAACGTGCAGCAGATGTTGCTGCAATGGGGGCGCCCCGGCTCCCGGGAACCCACGCACTGGATAAAGACCGCATTCTGGGCGTTTTCTATGGATGAGGGATCTTCCATCATCTTGTTCGACAGCTCTGACCACGAATAGACGTTTTGATGCCCTCCGTAGAGATATTCCTGCGGCCGTATCGGATCCCCGCCTGAAGCCAATATGGTGACACCGTGGGAGAGTTCCACTCCCTTCCCTTTTTGATCGAGTGTGGTGACGAAATTTCCTGGGAACCCCCTGTTCTCCTTTACCTGGGTCTCGGTCATCACGGTGATCATTTTATCCTGATGAACAGCAGCAATGAGTTCTTTGAGATACGCCTGGGCATCATAACCCTGCCAGGTCGTCCTCACGTGGCGACCGTGACCGCCAAGTTCTTTCTCTTTTTCCACCAGGGTGACGCCATATCCTTCCCTTGCGATTGCCAGTGCGCTCTCGAGGCCCGCAACGCCGCCGCCGACGACCAGGGCGTTCTTGACAACCGGGATTTCCCTCAGGGAGGGCGGAGAAAGGAGAAGCGCTCGCGCTGCACCCATACGGATTCGATCTTGAATCTGAACTGAAGAGGTCTGAGGGTCCATTGCTCTCAGGTCTACAAGTTCATAAAGGTAGGGGTTCAACCCGGCCAATCTAAGGGCCTCTTCAATGAGGTTTTTATGTATAACCGGTGTACAACTGGCGAAGACCAGCCTGTTGGCGCCGGTCTCTTTCAGCTTTTCAGTAAGGGCATCCAAGATATCGCCTTCAACCCGTGAGGCGGCCTTAACGCCCGGGGCCTTCAGGGCATGTTTCTCTATCTCGGCCCCGATATCAGGCGCCATGCCGGGGCACAGGTGGTAAGCAAGTAGGGCCTCAGGTTCGTTTCCCTCGATATTCAAGGTCTTTGGGTATTCCCTCGGGCCGGAAAAGGGCTCGGGTGTCAGGATGGACGCAATTTCAGATACGGACGCGGTAGCCTGTACCATGGACTGGCCGATATCATGGGGCCCGCTGAGCCCGCCGCAAACGAAAATGCCGGGGATGTTGGTCGAGACAGGCTTGAAAGGCTCGGTGTTTACGAACTGATCGACGGTCAGATTGACGCCGATCTTTTCTGCCGTTTCTACGGCTTCTTGTGCCGGTCTGATGCCGACTGAAAGGACCACCATGTCATAGGTTTCCTTTTCAAGATGGCCGGTCTCATCCGCATAGGCAATCAGAAGGTCATCGCTTTCAGGCAAAGCATCCACCGTGTGAACCCGGCTCCGAATCAGCCGAACGTCTTTGGCAATGGCCGTGTTGAGGTAGTCCTCGAAGCCCTTGCCATGGGTTCTCATGTCCATATAAAAGAGGGTCGTCTCGATCTCTTCGTCAACGTCTTTGGTATTCACTGCCTCTTTGAGGGCGTACATGCAGCAGACCGAAGAACAGTAGGGCGCGTCGCAGTGATTGATGTCTCTGGAACCCACGCATTGCAGCCATGCGATCTTTTTCGGCTTCTTGCCGTCCGAAGGCCTTTTCAGGACCCCTGCCTCAGGTCCGAGGGGTTTTTGAATCTGCTCGTATTCCACGCTGGTGATGACATTTGGAAGCTGACCATAGGTGTATGTTTCGTGCCTTGCTGGGTCAAATGTCTCAATACCCGCGGAAAGGATCACGGCCCCAACACCCAACTCTTTCTTTTCGCCTTCTGTTTCAAGGGTAACGCTGAAATTTCCAAGGTCCCCGGAAAGGCCTGATATTTTGGTATTCAGCATGACATTAATGTTTGGGTCCTGTTTGCAGGCGGCAATCCTCGGATCTACTTTACAGCATGCGCAGAGTGGATAGATCCGGTGAAGTTTGGGGATCATACCGCCCAATGAGCCCGTATGCTCAATCAGATGAACGCCATAGCCTGCATCACTGAGGGAAAGGGCGGCTTGAATTCCGGCGATGCCCCCTCCGACAACCATGACCGGGCCTTTCGGTTTTTCTTGACTCATAACGTTTGTCTCCTGCTTGTTGACCGATTAGGTTTTGTGAGAAATTCTTGCTACATATTTACAAATCGAAAAAGAGGTGTCGGGCCTGAGCCTTTTTGTGAAATTTGTTTCATGCCACACCGCATCCTTTGGTGTCAAGAAAAATGTTGGAATATCTGATTTCGTTTGGGGCGGAAGATGATGACCTTTCCCGGCAGACTGGGCACGGTCTCTTTTCCGCTCGACTACCGGGCTTTTTCTGGTATAAACTTCCGGTCATCGTAAACCGCTGAGCCTTGAAACTGTGAACGCTTGGGGATTCCTCAATCGCCCAATAAAAACAATATGATCGACTATATTCTCTGGCTTCTTCTCATCAGTGCGGTCCTCTTTGTGGTGATCGGTCTATGGATCGGCATGTATTACTGGTTGTCCCCCCACGTAGAAAATCCTGACGGGAAGGCGCGTGTTACCGGGGCCTGCGGCGATACCATGGAAATAGGTCTGAAGTTCAAGGAGGACAGGGTTATAAAGACCTCTCACTGGACCGATGGATGCGCCTATAGCCTCAACTGCGTCTGCTCTGCCGCAGACCTTGCCAAAGGAAGAACGCCGGACGAGATTCTGGAAGTTAATGCCGACTTGATCCAACGATCCGTGGGAGGCCTCCCTTCCGATCACCTCCATTGCGCACGCCTGGCAGCCGAGACCCTTCAGGCGGCCCTGGATGACTACATGATGAAATCAAAAAAAGGGGCTTAACCGGAACGCATCATTGTAGTCTAATGAACAACAGGTAGCCTGGAACCGGGGGGACAAACCGAGCCGCTCAGCTTCATGTACGGCCTCCTTAGACCACACGGCCATCCTGTTGGCGCCGGCCATTATGGCAAGGATCTCCATCAGCAGGCCTTCTCTGTTTCTGGGCCTTTCACACCCCAAAGAGATAGGTGCCTCCGGCATCAACACCCTGGCGCTTGCCACCAGCCGTCCGATCTCTAACGGTGACGGCGGGTTCACTCTTTCCATGGGTGTTCCCTTCATCGGGGTCAGTACCACTATCACGAGGGCATCAGGCGCATACTCCCGGATAATGTCCAGGGCCGTGTACTCTGCATCGATGCTTCCGTGTGCCAGCCCCGCGACGATATGGGGCACGAGCTCAAGTCCGCTCGTCTTGATGGCGTCCAGTGCCCGAAGCACAGGGCTCATATCCTTCAGGTGATACACGGAAGTCGCTGTCCTGTCGTCACCCATCACGTCCACAAGGCCCTGTCTTATCCCGGCCCTTTTGAGGAGTCGGCAGGAACGGTCGTCGGGGAATCCCGTGTGGGCCGAAAGAAAGAGGTCGGTCTGTTCCCTGATTTTTTTGATCGTTGACAGGTAGGGTTTCCATGGAAGTCTCCCCAGGAGGTCGGACCCGCCGGTCAGGAGGACGCCGTGGGCCCTGTTTCGTGCCAGCCGGACACAGAGGCTGAGAAGCGCGTCCGGATCGGTCGCTTTCAGCATCGGTTGCAGCAGTCTTCCCCTGCAGTGGTCGCACTGGAGCTGGCATCGGTCCCCTGTGATGGATACGGCAGGGTATCTCCCCCGGATATTTCCGTATCGGATCATCCCCGGCAGGTAAAAAGAGAAGGTATCGCCATGGGTTTTCCTTGACACCTCCCATGCGGCCTTGAAAAGCGATCTGTCTCCCGGTGAGAAGCCGGACCGGAGGTCTTGGGCCGTCTTATGAATGCTTTTACTTGACATATGGGTGTCCTTTTGTAGGATTAAGGATCGGGGTTTTTTCAATAGTCAATAGTCAATCGTCAATCCAAAAAGGAGGATAGGCCAGTGAAAGAGATAAATCAAGCATCCCCTGACAATGTCATGAAGGCCCTGCCGGTCCTGCTGGTGTTGCTCATCATGGTTTCATGCGCTTCCATCCCTGAGTTGCAGGTCCAGTACACGCTGCCGCCTCCTTCAGACCCGTTGAAAGGGCGGTCTGTGGTGTTAGCCATAGATGATCAGCGGGCATCAACAGCGATCCTGGGCAAAGGGGCGGAAGAGGAGTTTAAGGGGTTTTCCGGCAGCATCTCCCTGAGCGTTTCGGATCCCGATACCAAGGGACTCAGGGTTGGGATATTCCGGGTTCCCAGCCTTATGAAGGAGGTCTTTAAAAGAAGGCTGGAAAACTCAGGTGTGAAGGTCCTTTCAGAGAAGACTTCGGGCGTACCCCGGTTGGTGATTGTTTTAAAGGAATTTTCTCTTGACCTGGTGGGACGCGAGTGGGTGGCCAAAATGAGCTACGAGGCCAGGCTGACAGGAGAGAAGGGCGGGGTCGCAACCCAGTTCATCAACGGGAAGGCCGAACGGTATAAACTTGTCGGACGCGACAGCGCAGATGCCCTTATGGGAGAGATCTTCACCGATATGGTCAATTCACTGAATCTGGCCAGACTCTTTGAGCA
>CAZACO010000045.1:8026-13051 GCA_964483185.1 uncultured Desulfobacteraceae bacterium | reverse complement strand
GAGTCTGAAGGCCCAGATCTTGATGTGAACATCCGTATAACTGGCGCCAAAGGCGGGGCCTAAGGTAGAATAGAGAAGACCATAGACTTTCAGATGATACCCCCAGGCGATGAGTAAGACAATGATGCCTCCCAAAAAAACGAGGTGCTTTTTGACTGTTGGCGCCACAGTAATTTTTGGCAGAGAGGGTGGCTTCCCTTCCATCTGTACGATGTCACCAGTGACCTGAAGGGCGCCATTTTTCAGGTACCAGATGATGGTCAGGCCGGCAGCGAAAAGGAAGAGGGTCAGCAAACCGCTCCGGATAAAGGCATAAAAGGGTAGGGCGAAGACGTAAAAACCGATGTCTCTGTTAAAGATAGGGTCTGTGCTGCCAAAGGGTTGTGAGTAGAGATAACGGAGGACCATGTTCCATTTATCAGATGCCTTGGATGCAATAACGAAGCTGGCTATCAGGATAAAGGCGACGAAGAAAAGATTGAGGGTGTTGGCGGACAGGCCGATCTGGGAAGCAAAACCCCCTTCATCCTTAAAGGCCGCCCCTGGGCTCGCCCCCGGGCTCAGTCGCTTGGCGATGTAAAGGTTAAGAGTTATGATAAGAATCAGAAACAACCAGACCGCAAAACCAAATCCGAATCTGGCCGACAGCATGGTCCAGAAGACAGGGGAAAAGCCTAAGTTTTTAAACCACAGCCAGTCCGGGTAGATGGAAACAATTGAAAAGAGTAAAAGAAGAATGGCAAGCCCGCAACCGATCAACACTTTTATTTTCATAATTCAATCTCCGTTATTCTGATATTCCCATCGGGTCGAATGGCTGAGTGGTTGAAACGACTAACCCTCTCAACACGTTCCGGATGCTGGTCAATTCTTATCATACTTTGTGATTGACTGATACCCCTTAAATGTAATTTCGCAATGTTGCCCGGGATTCGACATGGTGCGTGAATACGCCTTTCGTTTGTAAGTCGCTAACATAAGGCCTCTTTCCAACGCCTCATGATTCGGTCTGTACTCAATGCCTCCAATTTATTGAACTCGAGAAATAGGGGGATGTCATGCTGGTTGCCCTGGTGCCACCATTTTTTTAGGGTCTGGCCTGCTTGCTGCGTAAACATCCAATTGGATCCCATGCGCCCGTTCAGATGACCCTCCATGATCGTCTCTGTCAACCACCCTAAGATGTAGTCAAGGCTATATAGCTCGGGGACGAGATCGAAAAGGTGGCTTTCAGGCTGATAATAAAAGCCGGTATAACGGGCCATCACCTCTGCGTAGGGCCGGCCGTCTGAGAGATTTCCGGTTTGAAACATCTCGTACTCCGTTAAAAATTTGGCCCCATATCGCCTGAACATGGATAGGTCTTTGAGGACCTTATAATAATGCAGTTTTTCTGAAACCGCAGGCGCGAGGCCCAGGTAGTTTTCCAAAAAGGGGACGGAAAGGGTGATGTTCTGGTTCAGGAATGCGAAAGACTCGGACAAGCTGAAGCATGTGGCCAGGTCTTTCTTTACAATTGAGAGTTTGGGGGAGGTATAAACGGCTGACAGGCCGTGTCCTAATTCATGCCACAGGGTCTCTACGTCAATCCATCCACCCTCGGGTTTCATCAGGACATACACTTCTTCCGGCACCTGGAGAATAAAGCTTATTGCCTGGGCGCTTTTTCCCTTTTCCCACCCTATTTCCAGATTGAGCCCGGGTGTGTTTTCCAAGTCGATCCCCCAATAGTCAAAAAAGGAGGTTAATGTCTTGACAGGTTTCTTTGGAAGAAGGGCGTCCAAATGGCCTAGGCCCAACATATTAATGGCATCAAATCGGGTAAGTTCATTCAGCGGACGGCCGAATCGCTCTCTGCACCATTGCTCCATGGCCGGAAAATAGATACCATCACTCTCCAAGAGTAGATTTTTTAGGACATGATAATAATAATGGTAATCAAGCCCCTTTTTTTCGTGGCAATAGTCCAAGTAGCTGTTAAATCCCAGTTCATTTTTAAGGATCTCCAGGAGAATATTCCAGTAATTCAAGGCAAAGGGCGCCAGAAATTTACAGAGTGGTCCGGTTTCTTGCTGCAATATCTGCCGTTTCTTGTAAGTGCTGTGCTTCAGGCACCACGGGATGATGTCCTTGAAATAGATCTTTTTTCCATGTACATGGGCCGAGGCGCCTCTCATCCAGGTCCGCATTTCTGTCTCATGGGGAAGGAGTGCCCGTTGCAGGTAGTGATCAATCAGGGCGTGCTTCAGTCGAATTTTTCCACGCACGCCATCAAGACCCTCAATATCTTGCAAGGTTTTCAGGCTGACGAAATCCTCAAAGGCGTCATAGAACTGGTAGAGCTGAAAAGGAGCATTGTCACCCTTCCACATGGCAAGGGCCTGCAACTTCCACCGGTAATTCAAGTGGTAAAGGGCGTTTTCGATGTGTGACAATCCTATAGGCATTTTCCCGGTGTGTCCTAAGGCTTGAAGTTAAACAGAGTTGCGGATTTTCAGAAGTCCCGAATGCTGCGGTGGGAGAAAGTCAGCGGGGTTTTCATTTCGAGGATCAAAATCTTAACGTGACGCCCAGATGTGGGCCTCCCGTTCGTAGAGGCGAGCCTGTGCTTCGGAGAGCGAAAGGGGCGTTCTGCAAAGATCTCTAAAACAATATGTAATAATATCAAAAGGATGGTGCCGAAGGCGGGACTTGAACCCGCACGGGCGTCGCCCACTACCCCCTCAAGATAGCGTGTCTACCAAATTCCACCACTTCGGCACGTGTTTCCCTATTCCTACTTATTCTGGGTTTCTCCGGTCTGGGGAGGCGGTGCACTACTCGTTTGTGCTGCCGGAGGCTGTGAGGGATTTACATCCTCCATGATGGAAGAAGTGCCTCCTTGGCTAAAGAAAAAAGAAAGACCCAGAGAAGTCAACATAAATACCACGGCGATGACTGTGGTTACTTTGTGGAGTAAGGTCGTTGCGCCAGCGCTCCCGAAAACGGTCTGGCTGGACCCGCCGAAGGCCGCCCCCATGCCGGCGCCCTTACCCTTCTGAAGGAGTACAATCAGAATTAACGCCACACATATACACACATGCAGGATGATGATAACCGGTACCATTTAGTGATCTCTTTCCGTCAAGACGTTTTGAATGTTATGCCGCGCCGACATGACTGTTTCTTTGATTGGATGCTGCTTTTCAGAGGCAATTCCAAAATGTTTTTGATTACGCGCATTTTACGCAATATAAATTATTTTGCAATAAAAAATTGACCCTATTATCCTTCTTTATAACGAACGATCTGCACAAATGAATTTCCTTTAAGGCTTGCGCCGCCAACAAGGGCCCCATCAATATCCGGTTCTGACATGAGGTCGGCAATATTTTCAGGTTTTACGCTCCCACCGTAGAGAATTCGTACCTGGGCCGCTGTTCCTGTGTTAAAATTGTTTTCGATCCATTCTCGAATAAACCGGTGAACTTCCTGGGCCTGACCGGGGGTTGCCGTACGCCCGGTTCCGATCGCCCATACGGGCTCGTATGCCAGGATAGTGGACGGCCGCATCAATTCATCCGCCTTGAAGTTGTGTAATGACAGGTCGAGTTGGGTTTGAATCACCTCGAAGGTCTGGTCGGCCTCTCGTTGTTCAAGCGTCTCCCCCACACACAAGATGGGAATCAGGCCCAGGAAAGTGGCGGCCTTGACCTTAAGGTCAATCACCTCGCTCGTTTCCTCAAAAATCATCCGTCTTTCGGAATGACCTAAGATAACATGCGTGCACGTCGCCTCTTGCAGCATCCTTCCGGATATTTCCCCTGTGAAGGCGCCGCTCATTTCCCAGTGCATATTTTGTCCGGCCAGAAAAATTTTCGAATCTCCGAGGGTCTGCCTGACCAGAGCTAAGTGAGTGAACGGGGGCGCCACCAGGACATCGATCCCCTCGATTCCTTTAATGCCCGCGGCTATCGTCTTGATAAGTTCCACTGCCTCAGAATGGCGCAGGTTCATCTTCCAATTGCCAGCAATCATCGGCGTTCTCTCAAACATCTGTCAATTCACTCCATTATTGGGCGGCCGTGTATCTGCTTGGCCGCCAGGTAAACGTCGTTTCCATTAATGATCGGCCATATGAATAGCCAAATCGACCATCCGGTTGCTGTATCCGAATTCGTTATCGTACCAGGCAAGGATCTTGACCATATCCCCGATCGCCATGGTGGATGGTCCGTCTATGGTAGACGAAACAGCGGTACCGTTGAAATCAATAGAAACAAGGGGCGCTTCACTGAAGGCCAGGATCCCTTTGAGATAGGTTTCTGCCGCATTTTTCATAGCATGATTGATTTCATCGACAGTGGCGGGTTTCTTCAACTGCGCCACAAGATCCACCACCGACACATTGGGGGTGGGGACACGGATGGCCATGCCGTTCAGTTTGCCTTCCAGTTGCGGCAAGACCAGGGCAACGGCTTTTGCCGCCCCGGTCGTAGTCGGTATCATGGAAAGCGCTGCAGCCCTTGCCCTCCTCAAATCCTTGTGCGGGAAATCCAGCAGCCGCTGATCACCGGTGTAGGAATGGGTCGTGGTCATCAATCCCTTTTCGATCCCGAAATGATCCAGAAGCACCTTGCAGGGAGGGGCGAGGCAATTGGTTGTGCAAGAGGCATTGGAAACAATATGATGCTTTTTGGGATCATATTCGCCCTGGTTGACCCCCATGACGATAGTGAGGTCCGGGCCTTTGGCGGGTGCGGAGATAATCACTTTTTTGGCCCCGGCCTCCAAATGACCGGAGGCCTTTTCCCGATCTCTGAAAAGACCGGTACACTCAAATACCGTTTCAATCCCGAGATCGCCCCAGGGCAACTTTGCAGGGTCCCTTTCCGTGAATATCTCAATCTCTTTTCCGTCAACGATAAGGGAACTATCCGTGCTTGAAATTTCAGCACTGAGAATACCATGCACAGAGTCATATTTTAACAGATGGGCCAGTGTCGCGGGGTCCGTGAGGTCATTTATCGCCACAAATTCAATTTC